>CALMIQ010000126.1 GCA_937863965.1 uncultured Micropruina sp. | reverse complement strand
CTGGCCACCGGCATCGCCACCGCCGGACGCCTGACGCCGCTCGGCCCCCTCGCCCTCGGCCCGGACGCCGCACCCGGCCGCGGCGCCAGCAACAGCGCCTACCGGGTCCGCGACCTGTGGGAGCGATTCACCGTGCCCGACGAGCTGGCGGCACACCTGCGCGACCTACGGGGCCCGGTGCTGCTGGTGGACGACCTGGTCGACTCCCGCTGGACGATCACCGTCGCGGCCCGGCTGCTGCGGCGTTCCGGCGCGGACGCCGTGCTTCCCTTCGCCCTCGCCCTCGCCGGATAGCGCCCGATTACCGGCGTTCCGCATTCGGGTTGCATTTATCGGGGCCGACGTCTATCTTCTATACAGCCACACACCGCGACCACACCCGAAGGGAGGCTGGAATATTGATGACAGGACAGATCCTGTGGATCGACGACACCGCTGTGTCGCGTTTCGGCCCCGTGGGCGGTTCTACGCCGCTCGCCGGCTGACCCGGTAGCCACCGACCGACCCGGTCCACGACCGGCCCACCGGCCGCTCGAGCTACCCGCGCCACCCCGCACACCCCACCCGAACGCCGTCGCCCGCCCGCGGGCGTCCGCAGGGTGCTGGGAGACGTTTCCACGATCAATCGAGCACCGTTGTCGGTGCTGCATTGCGAGCCGCGAATATTTCGCCGCGTCGCTATTTCGACCTACCTAGATTCGAGATTCCGAGACATCATGAATACCGCACTACAAACCATCAGAGAACATCGGCATCCGCCGGAACTGCCGCGCCTGAGCCTGCTCGACCGGCTCGCCCTGCACGGGGGTCTGGCCCTGATCCGCTGGGCGCGACGCGACCAGCACACCTCGACCGGCATCACCGCACACGGCACGAGCCCGGCGCTCGACGCGCAGATCCAGCGTCGCGAACTGGTCGAGGCGAGCCACCGGCTCCGCCTGGCCGGCTGACGACCGGGCCGGCCACGAAACGGGCCGGCGAAGCTCTCCGCTTCGCCGGCCCGTCGCTCGTGTGTCGGCGGACTAGAGCACCCGCGCGATGGCGTCGTCGTAGCTCGCCGCCGCCCGGGCCCACACCGGTGCCCCGGTGAAGAGCCCCGGCAGGATCGGCACCAGCCCGGCGGAGAAGTCCTCGCTGGCCTGCAGCGGCAGCAGCGACGGCAGGTTGTCGATCACGATGGCATCCAGCGGCACCGGGTCGTCCCAGATCCGCCGGACGGGTTCGGGCCAGGTCGTGTGCTCGTGGCTCACCGGCAACAGGTTGAGGTCCGAGGTCACATCGGCGGTGACGTCGGCCAGCACCCGCAGCCGCCGCCCCGGACGGTTCCGGTCGGCCTCGGTCAGGAACGGCGGCATCGGCACGTCGGCGTGCACGCAATGGACCAGCAGGTCGTGCGCCACGAGGGCGTCGGAGTCCAGGTTCTGCGTGTGCTCCCGGTCCCAACCCGAGACGCCGATGCCGGCCAGGTGCAGGGCGTCGGTGGCGCCGCGTCCGGCCCGGCCGTAGGCGCCGGTCACCGCCGCGGTCGCCCCGGGCATCCGCCCGCCGGCGCTGTCCAGCATGGCGGTCAGCCCGTCGAGTGTCATCGGTTGCAGCGGTGCCGGAAGCAGGCCGGCCAGCTGTAGCGCGCCGAGCGCGCCGCCGACGAACCCGGCCCAATAGCCGAAGGCCACCACCCTGCGTCCGGCGTCGTTGACCAGGTACTCCAGGTCGAGCAGCTGTCCGCCGCCGGCGGCGAACCGGCTCAGCAGCTCCTTCGCGCCGTGCTGGCCCTTGTAGGCGTGGCCGAAGTAGACGTGCCGATGCCGCAGGGCCTCCGGCTCGTCCGGCAGCTCTTTGATGCCCAGGACGACGACGTCGGAGTCGGCGCGCACCCAGGTGCCGGCCGGGACGACCTCCAGCCCGGCGGCGGCGTACTCGTCGTCGCCGAACACGCGGACCGGCGAGGACTCCACGATCACCCGCAGGCCGGACGCCTGCAGCGCGGCCGCACCCTCGGGGGTGAGCGGCGTCCTCCGCTCGCTGGCCCGCTCCTCGGAGCGCAGCAGGATCGTCGGCGTCGCATCGCTCGCTGTCATGCCCCGCAGATTATCGCTCCCGCTCGCGCCGTCTCGGCGGCACGCCCGGCCCGCCGCGCGACCGGCACACGATCGCCCCGGCGCCCGCCGGGCGGTCCGGTCAGGCGTCGATGCGCTCGGCGTCCAGCGCGTAGGCGCCCGCCACGATGAACTCCTTGCGAGGTGCCACGTCGTTGCCCATCAGCTTCTCGAAGGTGGCCATGGCCTGCTCCAGCGACTCGCCCTCCTCGACGGTGATCCGGCGCAGGGTGCGGTGCCGCGGGTCCATCGTGGTGTCCTTGAGCTGGTCGGCGTCCATCTCGCCCAGGCCCTTGTATCGCTGCGGTTCCTTGAACCCGACGCCCCGCTTGGTCAGTTCGGCGAGCTTCCGCTGGTACTCGGCCTCGTTGTAGGTGTACACGTACCGCTCCTGGCCCCGGCGTGGGTTGCTCAGCTCGAAGCGGTGCAGCGGCGGCACGGCGGTGTACACCCGGCCCGCCTCGATCATCGGCCGCATGTACTTGAAGAACAGGGTGGTCAGCAGGGTGCGGATGTGGGCGCCGTCGGAGTCGGCGTCGGCCATGAAGATGATCTTGCCGTAGCGGGCCTGTTCGAGGTCGAAGGTGCGGCCCGACCCCGCCCCGACGACCTGGATGATCGACGCGCACTCGGCGTTCTTCAGCATGTCGCCGACGCTGGCCCGCTGCACGTTGAGGATCTTGCCGCGGATCGGCAGCAGCGCCTGGAACTCCGAGTTGCGGGCCAGCTTCGCCGTGCCCATCGCCGAGTCGCCCTCGACGATGAACAGCTCGGTCCGGTCGCCGTCGGTGCTGCGGCAGTCGGCCAGCTTGGACGGCAGCGAACTCGACTCCAACGCGTTCTTGCGCCGCTGGTTCTCCTTGTGCGCGCGGGCCGCGACCCGGGTGCGCGAGGCGGAGACCACCTTTTCCATCACGGCGCGGGCCTGCGGACGCTGCGCCGCCTTGTTCGAGGTGAGGAAGTCGGCCAGCTCGGCCTCCACGATGCGGGCCACCAGCCGGGTCACCGGTGGCGTACCGAGCACCTCCTTGGTCTGTCCCTCGAACTGGGGCTCGGCGAGACGTACCGTGACCACCGCGGTCAGCCCCTCGAGGATGTCGTCCTTGATCACCTCTTCGCCGGACTTGAGCAGCCGGGTGCCCTCCAGCGCCTTGCCGAACGCGCGCACCATGCCGCGCTCGAAGCCGCTGACATGGGTGCCGCCCTTCGGGGTGGCGATGATGTTCACGAACGACTGGACGTGGGTGGCGTAGCCGGTGCCCCAGCGCAGCGCGATGTCGACATCGAGCGTGCGGTCGACGTCGGTCGGGGTCATCGCGCCGTCGTCGTCGAGCATCGGCACGGTCTCGGTGAACGAGTCGCTGCCCTGCAGCCGTACCACCTCGGTGACCGGCGCGTCGGTGGCCAGGAAGTCGCAGAACTCCGCGATGCCGCCGTCGTGCTTGAAGACCTCGGTGGTCGACTCGCCCGAACGGGCGTCGGTCACCACGAGTTCCAGGCCGGGCACCAGGAAGCTGGTCTGCCGCGCCCGCGCCACCAGGTGGGCCAGGGACAGCTGCGCGTCGGGCAGGAAGATCTGCCGATCGGGCCAGTAGCGAACCCGGGTGCCCGTCCGCCCGCGGGGGGCGCGGCCCACCTTGCCCAGCTGTGCGCCCGGGGTGAAGGCGGCGTCCGGACCCGGCCCGGCGAAGGTGCCGGGCACGCCGCGCCGGAACGACATCGCCCAGGTGGCGCCGTTGCGATCGACCTCGACGTCGAGCCGGGACGCCAGCGCGTTCACCACCGAGGCGCCCACCCCGTGCAGGCCGCCGGTGGCGTTGTACGAGCCGGCGCCGAATTTGCCGCCGGCGTGCAGCTTGGTGAACACCACCTCGACCCCCGACAGGCCTGTGCGCGGCTCGACGTCGACCGGGATGCCGCGGGCCACGTCGGTCACCGCGATGCTGCCGTCGGCGCCCAGTTCGACCCGGATCGAGTCGCCGAAACCGGCCAGGGCCTCGTCCACGGCGTTGTCGATGATCTCCCACAGGCAATGCATCAGGCCGCGGGTGTCGGTGGAACCGATGTACATCGCCGGCCGCTTGCGGACCGCCTCCAACCCCTCGAGGACGAGCAGGTGGCGGGCCTCGTAGTCGCGTCCCTCGGCGGCGGGTTTGCCTTTGATCGTCACCCGTCGAGGCTAACGGGTGTCACCGACACGATCGTGGACGCTCGCCCGACACGATCGCGGACGCTCGGCGCGGCGTGGACCTCCTGATCGCCAGGGCTGGTGTACGGGGGTAGTCTCGCCGCACGGAACAAACCAGACGGATCGAGAGTTGACACTGGTAGACTCAACCAGCGACAGGAGGGACACGCGGATGAGCACGACAGCCGTTGAGGAGCTGACCGCAGCGGATCGCTGCGATCGTTGCGGGGCGCAGGCCTACCTGAGGGTGACCCTGCCCGCCGGCGAGCTGCTCTTCTGTGGTCACCACGGCAAGGCGCACGCCGACCGGCTGAAGCAGGTGGCGCTGACCATTCATGACGAGACCGACAAGCTGAACTGACCGACGAGCTTCACGACGCCCCGGGACGCGGTCCCGGGGCGTTCGTCGTTCCGCGGCCGGGCTCGGAGCCGTCGTCATCGGGCCGTCGTCATCGGGGCGGTCATCACCGGGCCCGCGTCCCAACGGCCCGGCTCACCGGAGACGAACCGAGCGTCACTGCGGCTGGTCGAGCCGATCAAGACCGGCCGCCGAACTCAGCGTGCCACTGATGGTGGCGATCCGGCCGTGCTCGTCGAACAGGACGCTGAGCACGTCGGGCCCGATGTGCACCTTCAGCTGCCGGTCGTCGCCGGTGACCCGCAGGTCGTGGACGGCGGCGTAGGTGAGCACCTGCGAGCGCGGGTTGCCCGGCTGCAGGTTGACGGCGGCCATGATCCGGCGCGGGAACGTGACCCCCTCGGCCCTCGGACGCGGCACGCCCGGGTCGACGATGCCGAAGTAGGCGATCCCGGCGCCGTAATCGGCGGAGTAGAAGGCGGTGGCGCCCGCCAGCGGGGCGGCCAGCAGGGCGACGCTGGCACCGGCGCCCAGCCCGGCGTCCAGGACGCCGTCCAGGCTGAACTGGGGCTGTCCCAACTCCCACAACCCCCACGGCTGGGCCAGCTCGGCCACCCGGCGAACCGGGCCGATCGCGGGCAGTCCCGGCGAGAAGCCCTGGTTGGCCCACGACCACAGCCAGGTCCCGCTCGCCTTGGAGACGGTGCCCAGCAGCACCACCCGCAGCGGGCGGCCGGCGATCGTCACGATGCCCTGCTCGATGTCGGCCTGATAGGGACCATTGAGGTCGACCACCTGGGACAGCGCCTCCTGGGCCTCCATGGCCACGGGCAGATGCGCCACCACCGCCTCGTTGAAACGCTCATGGTTGTGATCCGGCATGGCGGCAACCCTAGCGCTGTCCGGCAGTCGTTCCGGCCATTCGGGGAGAGCTGCCCGTCTGGGCAAACCTCCTCGGCGGTGCCATCGTGGAACGGTGACCACCATCGAGGCAGTCCTGGGTGACATCACCACCGAGACCACCGACGCGATCGTCAACGCCGCCAACTCGTCCCTGCTCGGCGGGGGCGGCGTGGACGGCGCCATCCATGCCGCCGCCGGCCCGCGGCTGCTCGAGGCTTGTCGCCGGGTGCGGCGCACCGCCTGGCGAGACGGTCTGCCGGTCGGCGAGGCGGTCGCCACCGAGGCGTTCGACCTCCCCTGCCGCTGGGTGATCCACACCGTCGGACCGAACGCCCACCGGGGACAGACCGACCCGGCGCTGCTGGCGTCCTGCTTCACCCGCAGCCTGGACGTCGCGGCCGAGCTGACTGCGACCAGCATCGCCTTCCCGGCGATCAGCGCCGGCGCCTACGGCTGGGCCGCGGACGACGTCGCCCGGATCGCGGTCGACGCCGTCCGGCGGCACCCGAAGCCGGGCATCACCGCGATCCGCTTCGTCCTCTTCGGCACCCCGGCGCTGGAGGCCTTCGGGCGTGCGCTGGCCTGAGCCCGGCTCGGCGGAGTGGTGGCCGGAACGGCACCCGATCGGCCGTGCCCAGGGGGCAGGTCCGGTCGTGGCGCTCCGTTCCGGGCTTCCACCCGGAATCCTGCCTCAGGCCAGGGCCTCGGCGATCAGCTTCTCCATGTCCTCCCGCGGCATCGGGATGCCGTCCAGCCGGCCGACCGGGAAGTTGCCGAGGATCTTGATGATGTCCGACCCGGCGCCGAACTGCGCGTCGATCACCGCCCGCAGCGCCGGACCCGCCATCGGGTGCTCCAGCACCTCGTCGATCGACGATGCGAGGCTGAGCGGCAGCTCGACCGACTCACCCTCGATCAGCACGGACGTCCGCGACCGCAGATCGCGGCTCGAGGCGCCCACCTCGACGACGTACTCGCCGCCCTCGACGACCCAGCCGTCGACCCGGACGTCCCAATAGGCCAGCTCGGAGCGGCGCAGGGTGACCTCGACGGTCGTGGTCTCGTCCGGCTCCAACGCCACCACCGCGAAGCCCTTGAGTTCGCGCGGCGCCCGCTGCACCACCGAGTCCGCCAGCGAGGTGTAGACCTGCACCACCTCACGCCCGGCGACCGAGCCGGTGTTGGTGACCGGCACGGTGACGATTACGTCGCCGGACGCGGTGAGGGACGCCGTCGCGTCCCCGTAGCCGAAGGTGGTGTACGACAGGCCGTGCCCGAAGGGGAATGCCACCTCGAGCTTCTTCGCGTCGTACCAGCGGTAGCCGACCAGGATGCCCTCGCCGTAGCGGACGTGGCCCAGCTCACCCGGGAAGTTGCCGTAGGAGGGGTTGTCCTCCAGGCGCAGTGGGATGGTCTCGGTCAGCTTGCCCGACGGGTTGACGGCTCCGTAGAGCACGTCGGCGGTCGCCGAGCCCCCGGCCTGTCCGAGCAGCCAGCCCTCCAGGATCGCCGGAACCCGGTCGGCGAACGGAAGCGCGACGACGCCGCCGTTGGAGAGGACGACCACGACGTTGGGGTTGACCGCGAGGACGGCGTCCACCAGCTCCAGCTGTGCGGCCGGCAGGTCGATGTGCGTCCGGTCGAAGCCCTCCGACTCCTCCTCGGCCGGCACGCCGAGGAAGAGCACGGCCACCTCGGCGGCGGACGCCGCGGCCACCGCCTCGTCGCGCAGGGCCACCGGGTCGGCGGTGTCGGCGGAGCCCAGCGGGAATCCGGCGCTGTACGACACCGAGTCACCCGCCACCGCCCTGATGCCGTCGAGCGCGCTGTCCAGTCGGGTGGGGTTGATCTGCGATGAGCCGGCGCCCTGGAAACGCGGGTTGGCCGCGAAGGCACCGATGACGGCCACCTGCCGCGCGGGCGACAGGGGCAGCAGGCCGCCCTCGTTGCGGAGCAGCACGATCGAGCGGCCGGCGGCCTCGCGGGCGAGCGTATGGTGCGCGGCGGCATCGAGGGGCCCCGCGATCGCGGCGCGGGCCCGCACCTTGCGGATCAGGTCGAGGATCCGTCCGGCGGCGATGTCGAGGTACTCCTCGTCCAGGCTGCCGTCCCGGACGGCGGCGACCAGCTCCGCATCGGTCCGCCCCCGGCTGCTCGGCATCTCCAGGTCGAGGCCGGCCGGCAGGCCGACGACCCGGTCGTTGATGGCGCCCCAGTCGGAGACCACGAGGCCCTCGAAGCCCCACTCGTCGCGCAGCAGGGTCGTCAGCAGCCACGGGTCCTCCGAGGTGTAGACGCCGTTCAGCCGGTTGTAGGAGCACATCACGGTCCACGGCTGGGCATCCTTGACCACCCGCTCGAACCCGCGCAGGTAGATCTCCCGCAACGGACGCGGGTCGACGTCGCTGGAGGACCGCAACCGATCGGTCTCCTGGTTGTTGGCCGCGAAGTGCTTCAGCGACGACCCGGCCCCCTTGGACTGGATGCCGCGCACCAGTCCGGCGCCCATCACGCCGGAGACGATCGGGTCCTCCGAGAAGTACTCGAAGTTGCGGCCGCACAACGGCGACCGCTTGATGTTGATGCCGGGGCCGAGGATGACGGCCACGTCCTCGATCACCGATTCGACGCCGAGGGCCTCACCCACCCGCTCGGCCAGCTCGGCATCCCACGAGGAGCCGAGCGCCACGGCGGGCGGGAAGCAGGTCGCCGGCACGCTCTCGTTGAGGCCCAGGTGGTCGGACGCCCCCGCCTGCTTGCGCAGGCCGTGCGGGCCGTCGGTGAGCATCATCGCCGGCACTCCGGCGCGCTCGACGGCCTTCGTCGTCCAGAAGTCGGCACCGCTGGTCAGCGACGCCTTCTCCTCGAGGGTCAACTCGGCGGGGCCGGGGATTTCTGCGCTGGTTGAGGTCATGAAGCGGACTCCTTCGTCATGCCATGAGTGTGCGAAACGGATCTCCCACTTCGATGCGGGAGCAACGCCTGATCTCCAGAAACCATATCCGTTGGGGTTTTCACCCCACAAGGGTGGGCATGACCGAACGGCACCCGCCATTAAGCTGCGGTGGTGATGGCGAACTCCGGCAGGTACGCGAAGGGTGTCGCGAAGCGCGAAGAGATCCTCGTCAAGGCCCTCGAGGTGATCGGACGGACGGGCCCCCGGGCGGCGTACCTGACCAACATCGCGGACGCGGTGGGCCTGACCCCCGCGGGCCTGTTGCACTACTTCGACAGCAAGGAGGAGCTGTTCACCGAGATCCTCCGCAAACGCGACGAGGTGGACAAGGCGCAGTACTGGCCGAAGGCGTCCGAGGCCGAGGATCTGGCCCACCTGCGCAGGGGCTACGTCGACATCATCAGCCACAACGCCCAGGTGCCCGGACTGGTCCAGCTGTTCACCCGGCTGTGCGCCGACGCGCCCGACCCCGGCCATCCGGCGCACCGGCTCTTCCGGGAGCGCGGCGAGCGGCTGCGCGCCTACTTCGCCGACGGCATCCGCAAGCTCCAGGAGGCCGGCAAGATCGACCCGGCGCTGGATCCGGCGATGCTCGCCCGGGTGCTGCAGGCGGTCGCGGACGGCCTCCAGCTGCAGTGGATGATCGAGCCCGAGGTCGACATGGCCGCCGGCGTGGACGCGCTGTTCGCCCTGCTCACGCCCGGGAAAGGCGACGGGCCGGCGGACGAGGAGTCCGCCGGCCCGAACGGTCGGTCCCGGTAGCCGCCGGTCAGTCCAGGTAGTCCCGGA
>CALMIQ010000125.1 GCA_937863965.1 uncultured Micropruina sp. | reverse complement strand
TACGACGCAAGAACCGTCCCTCGCGTTCGAGAATCGAACGTGGAGAACCGTCCCCGGCATGCGAGTTCCGGCCGTGCGGGTTTCGACGCGGCAGGCATGGGGTCTGAAAGGGTGAGGACATGCGCAGGTTGAGTCCCGTGGAGTTGGCCGAGCGGGTGCGGCAGGGGTCGCGGCCGCACATCGCGCGGGCGATCACGCTGCTGGAGTCGTCCCGTCCGGATCACCGGGAGAAGGCCAAGGAGTTGCTGCGGCTGCTCGCCCCCGACAGCGGGAGCTCGGTGCGGGTGGGCATCACCGGGGTTCCGGGGGCCGGCAAGTCCACCTTCATCGATGCGCTCGGCGTCCGGCTGATCGAGAACGGGCACCGGGTCGCGGTGCTGGCGGTCGACCCGTCGTCGTCGCGCACCGGCGGGTCCATTCTCGGCGACCGGACGCGGATGGGCGCGCTGACCGCCTCGGAGGACGCCTACGTCAGGCCGTCGCCGTCGGGCGGGCACCTGGGCGGGGTGGCCCGGGCCACCCGCGAATCGATGGTCGTCATGGAGGCCGCCGGCTACGACGTCGTACTCGTGGAGACGGTCGGCGTCGGGCAGTCCGAGGTGGCGGTGGCCGGCATGGTCGACACCTTCCTGCTGATCACCCTGGCACGGGCCGGCGACCAGCTGCAGGGCATCAAGCGCGGCATCCTCGAGATGGCCGACGTGATCACGGTCAACAAGGCCGACGGCGACCACGAGGGCGAGGCCCGGGTCACGGCGCGCGAGCTGACCATCGCGATGAAGCTGATCACCTCCGACCCGCACGCCCGGCGTCCACCCGTGCTCACCAGTTCCGCGCTGACCGGCAAGGGTCTGGACGAGGTGTGGCAGGCCGTCCTCGCCCATCGCGCCTACCTGGAGAGCCACGGCGGGCTGGAACCGCGCCGGGCCCGCCAGCAGATCGACTGGCTCTGGTCGCTGGTCGAGGGCGAGGTGCTGGACGGCGTCCGGAACTCGCCGCGGGTGCGGGCGTTGCGCGGCGGCATCGAGGCCGCCATCGCCGGCAACGAGATCTCGGCGCTGGAAGGTGCGGAGGACCTGGTCGGGGCGTTCGTCTCCGACGTCCCGGTGATCTGGCCGGACGCCGCCCCGCGCTGAGCGGGGCGGCCCAACGACCAGCCGAGCCGGTCCGCCACCTCAGCCGCCGCCACGCACTGAGCGGGCCGGGCCTGCGGCTACCGTTGCGCCCATGCGCAAGCCGTTCACCGAGGTCACCGCGCGCACCCAGGCGAACCGGCTCCGGGCCCTCGCGGCCCGCGCCCTGCCGGCCTGGGGGCTCGCCGACGCGTCCCTGCGGCTGCTGAACCACGGCTACAACACGACCTTCCGGGTGGAGGTGCCGGACGGCCGGAGGTTCGCCCTGCGGGTCAACGTGATTCCGACCAAGACCGAGGCGCACCTGCTCGCCGAGGTCGCCTGGCTGGCGGCGCTCTCGGCCGAGACCGACCTCACGGTGCCCACGCCGCAGCGCACCCGCGACGGCGAGTGGGCGGCCCGCGTCCCGAGCCCCGATCACGGCCGCGACCTGCCGGTGGTGCTGTTCTCCTGGCTGGACGGCCGCAATCTCGGCGCCAAGCCCTCGATCCGCCGACTGCACACCGTGGGGCGGGCGATGGCACGGCTGCACGAGCACGCCGCCACGTGGCGTCCGCCCGCGGGCGCCGAACTGCCCCTGTTCGACGACGTCCTCACCGATCTGCCCAACCGGCTCGGCGGCCATCCCGCGTTGGACGCCGAGGCGAGTGCCGTCCTGACGGCGGCGTACGCCCGCGCGCAGGAGCTGCAGGACCAGGCCTTCGCCGCCGACGAGATCATTCCGCTGCACGCCGACCTGCACGGCGGCAACCTGAAGTGGCACCGGGGCCGTCTCAGCGTCTTCGACTTCGACGATGCCGGCCTCGGCGTGCCGGCGCTCGACCTGGCCATCGCCGTCTACTACCTGCGCGACGACGCGGCCGCCGAGGATGCCCTGAAGGCCGGCTACGCGGGCGTCCGGCCGCTGCCCCGGGTGAGTCCGGACGTCTTCGAGGGCATGGTCGCCGGCCGCAACCTGCTGCTGGTGGACGACCTGATCGAGCAGCCCAACGCCGAACTGCGGGCGATGATCCCCGCCTACGTGGCCAACAGCGTCCGGCGGCTGCGGGGCTGGCTGGAGACCGGCCGGTACCGCCGCGACGTGCCGGGCGGGAGGGACTGAGCCGCACCCCGACGATGGGCCGGGCCTCGATAACGACTTGATATCAGCCTGCTCCGGAGACGCCGGCGGGCGCGACGAGCGGGACGACGATGGATAGTGTGACCACCGGCGGGGGCTACCCCTACCTTCGCTGCCCGGGGCCGATGAGGGCCTCACCGTTTCGTCTTGCTCAGGAGGCAGGTTCCGTGAAGAAGTCCTTGTTCGCACCGATCGTCCTCGGTGCCCTCGCCCTCGCCGTCGGCGGTTGTGCGACCCCGCCGGCCGCGTCCACCTCGGCCGCGCCGTCGGTCGGCGCGTCGACGCCCGTCGCCCAGTCCGACTTCAAGGCCTGCATGGTCTCCGACGCGGGCGGCTTCGACGACAAGTCCTTCAACGAGACCGCCCACAACGGCCTGAAGCGGGCCGTGGCCGAGCTCGGCGTCCAGCAGGCCGAGGTCCAGTCGGCGAAGGCCGCCGACTACGCCAAGAACGTGCAGGCGATGGTGGACGCCAAGTGTGACGTCATCGTCACCGTCGGCTTCGCCCTGGGCGATGCCACCGCCGCCGCCGCGAAGAAGAACCCCGACATCGAGTTCGCCATCGTCGACTTCGCCTACAGCGACGACAAGGGCAACAACACCGCCGAGAAGAACGTCAAGGGGCTGGTGTTCAACACCGCCGAGCCGTCCTTCCTGGCCGGCTACGCCGCGGCGTCGCTGTCGCAGACCGGCAAGGTCGGCACCTTCGGCGGCGCGCCCTACCCGTCGGTCACCTCGTTCATGGACGGCTACGCCCGCGGCGTCGCGTACTACAACGAGAAGAAGAGCAAGAACGTCCAGGTGCTCGGCTGGGACGTGGCCAAGAAGGACGGCACCTTCATCGGCGGCCAGGATCCCTTCGACGACCTGCCCGGCGGCAAGAAGGTGGCCACCAACCTGATGGCGCAGGGCGCGGACGTCCTGCTGCCGGTCGCCGGGCCGTCCGGGGAGGGCGCCCTGCAGGTCGCCAAGGCCAGCAACGGCAAGGTCTCGTCGCTGTGGGTCGACACCGACGGCTGCGTCAGCCAGGAGCAGTACTGCTCGGTGATCCCGACCTCGGTCGGCAAGGCCATGGACATCGCGGTGTTCGAGGCGATCAAGGCCGCCAAGGACGGCTCCTTCAGCAACGAGCTCTACGTCGGCACGCTGGCCAACAGCGGCGCCTACCTGGCCCCGTTCCACGAGTTCGACGCGAAGATCTCCGCCGAGACCAAGGCCGAGCTCGACGCGATCAAGGCCGAGATCATCGCGGGCACCCTGAAGACGACCGCCTGAGGCGTGCCGATGGCGTGAACGGAAGGGGGGCGCGCGGCGTCCCCCTTCCGCCATAGCCGGGCACCGACGACGAGGGAGCGCTGTGGAATGACTCGCCCTGTGCCACACGATCCGCCGGCCCCCGAGGTGAGTGCGCCCGACCGTGGATCCGGCCTGCGACTGAAGGGCATCACCAAGACGTTCGGCTCCTTCGTCGCCAACGATGCCGTCGACCTCGACATCCGGCCCGGCGAGATCCACTGCCTGCTGGGTGAGAACGGCGCCGGCAAGTCGACGCTGATGAACGTCCTCTACGGGCTGTACCAGCCCGACGGCGGCGAGATCGTCATCGACGGCGCCGTCCGGCACTTCGCCGATCCGAAGCAGGCGATGGCAGCCGGGATCGGCATGGTGCACCAGCACTTCATGCTGGTCGACGTGTTCACCGTCGCCGAGAACATGATCCTGGGCCGCGAACCCGGCCTGGTGGTCGACATGAAGGCCGCCAAGGCGACGGTGCGCGCCTTGTCGGCGCGGTACAACCTGCCGGTCGATCCGGACGCCCTGATCGAGGACCTGCCGGTCGGCGTCCAGCAGCGGGTCGAGATCCTCAAGGCGCTGGCCAACGACGCGAAGTACCTGATCTTCGATGAACCCACCGCGGTGCTCACCCCGCAGGAGATCGACGAGCTGATGGTGGTCATGCAGAACCTGCGGGACGAGGGCCGCGGCATCGTCTTCATCACCCACAAGCTCCGCGAGGTGCGCGCCATCGCCGACCGGATCACCGTGCTGCGCCGCGGCCGGATCGTCGGGCAGGCCAAGCCCGGGACGTCCGAGGCCGAACTCGCGCAGCTGATGGTCGGGCGTGCGGTCGACCTGAGCATCGACAAGGAGCATGCCGCCCCCGGCGCCGTCCGGCTCGCGGTGGACGAGCTGACCGTGGCCAACGCGGCCGGCGCGATCGTGGTCGACGGCATCGGCTTCGAGGTGGCCGGCGGCGAGATCCTCTGCATCGCCGGCGTCCAGGGCAACGGGCAGTCCGAGCTGGCCGACGCCCTGCTGGGCAACGTTCCGGTGCTGTCCGGACGCATCCGCCTGGACGGCGCCGACATCAGCCACGCCACCCCGAAACGGACCATCGCGGCCGGCATGGGGTTCGTGCCCGAGGACCGGCAGCACGACGGCTTCATCGGCAGCTTCACCATCGCCGAAAATCTGGTGCTCAACCGGTACGACACCGCGCCGTTCGCCAGGGGCCTGTCGCTGGACCTGAAGGCGATCGACGACCACGCGGTGGCGCTGCGCGACGAGTTCGACATCCGCACCCCCGACGTCCAGAACCCGGGTTCGTCGCTGTCGGGCGGCAACGCGCAGAAGGTGGTGCTGGCGCGGGAACTGAGCCGGGACCTCTCGGTCCTGGTCGCCTCGCAGCCGACCCGCGGCGTGGACGTCGGCGCCATCGAGTTCCTGCACCGCCGGATCGTCGCCGAGCGGGACCGGGGCACCGCCGTGGTGCTGGTGTCGACCGAACTGGAGGAGGTCGAGGCGTTGGCCGACCGGGTGCTGGTGATGTACCGCGGCAAGGTGGTGGGCATCGTGCCGCCGGACACCTCGCGCGAGGTGCTCGGCATGATGATGGCCGGTGTCTCGCACGACGAGGCGGTCGCGGTCTCCCGGGCCGCCGGCGAAGGGCAGGGCGAGTGATGGCCGGCACCGACCCGAGGACGTCCCGCCTCCGGGAGTGGGCGCGCAGCCGCTGGCGGGACTGGACGATCACCCTGGCCGCGTTCGTGCTGGCGCTGATCGTCGGGGCGATCCTGATGATCGCCGCCGACCCGGCGGTGGCCGGCAACTTCGCCTACCTGTTCACCGCTCCCGGGCTGGCCCTGGGCGCGGCCTGGACGAAGGTGTCCACCGCGTACGCGGCCCTGCTGAACGGCGCCATCGGGTCGCCCGCCGCATTGGCCGCCACCAGCGCCGCGGCCGCCCCGCTGATCTGCGCCGGCCTGGCCGTCGGCCTCGCCTTCCGGGCCGGGCTGTTCAACATCGGCGCCCAGGGCCAGGCCATCCTGGCCTCGATGGCGGCCGCCTACGTGGGTTTCGCCTGGCCGCTGCCGCCGGTGATCCACCTGGTGGTTGCGGTGTGCGCGGGCCTGATCGCCGGTGGTCTCTGGGGCGGCATCGTCGGCTGGCTGAAGGCCCGCACCGGTGCCCACGAGGTGATCGTCACGATCATGATGAACTACATCGCCGCCGGCCTGCTGGCCTGGGCGTTGACCACGACGGTGTTCCGGCGTCCCGGCCGCGACGACCCGATCTCGCCCGAGGTGCCGGCGTCCGCGGCTTTCCCGCAGCTGTGGGGACAGCTGCACCTCGGCTTCTTCGTCGCCCTGGCCGCGGCGTTCGCCGTCGCCTGGCTGCTGGAGCGCTCCACGATCGGCTTCGCCATCCGGGCCGTCGGGGCCAACCCGAGCGCGGCCGGCACGGCCGGGATGAACGTGGGTGCCACCACGATCATCACCATGGTCGTGGCCGGGGCGCTGGCCGGGCTGGCCGGCGTCCAGGCCGCGCTCGGCCCGTCGGTGAACGGGGTGCCGGTGCCGCTCACCGAGGGACTGGTGGGCACCATCGGCTTCGACGCGATCACCGTGGCCCTGCTGGGTCGCTCCCGGCCGCTGGGCATCGTGCTGGCCGGCCTGCTGTTCGGCGGGCTGAGCGCCGGCGGCCTGGCGATGCAGAGCGTCGCCCAGACGCCGCTCACGCTGACCCTGGTGCTGCAGGCGTTGGTGGTGCTGTTCGTGGCCGCACCGCAGCTGGTGGCCACCCTGGTGCCGTTCCTGAAGGCACGCCGGGCGCGCGTCTCGCTGACGGGGGCGGACGCATGAGCAACCATCCCGAGGCCCACGTGCCCAGCCTCAGCGACGAGCCCGAGCAGCTCGACTTCGCGGTGATCGAATCCCGGGATGCCCGTCGCGCCCGGCTGTCCACCGGCGCCCTGATCGGCGTCGTCGGGGTGTTGCTCGGGGTGCTCTTCTTCGGCACCGCGGGCACCGCCAACTTCGCCCTGTCCGACGCCTTCGCCGACGTGCAGTTGCCGACGATCGGCGTCCCGGGGGCGCCGACGGTGGCGATCGCGGCCGTGGCGTGCCTGCTGGCGGCCGCCGGTTTCATCTCCGGACGCCTACGCGGCCGGCAACGCACCCTGGCCGGGGTGATCGCCGCTCTGGCGGTGGTGATCGGCTTCCTGACCTGGGCGGCGGCCGGCAAGGACCTGCCGTTCCCGGTGGCCAACCAGCTCGCCGGAACGGTCTTCACCGCGACCCCGCTGATTCTCGGCGCCCTGTGTGGCGTGGTCGGCGAGCGGGCGGGCGTGGTGAACGTGGCGATCGAGGGCCAGTTCCTGACCGCGGCCTTCGCCGCCGCCCTGGTCGGATCGGTGACCAAGTCGATTCCGGCGGCCCTGTTCGCGGCGGTCCTGGCCGGGGTGATGATGGCCTCGGTGCTGGCCCTGTTCGCGATCAAGTACCTGGTCGACCAGGTGGTGCTGGGGGTGGTGATCAACCTGCTGGCCTCGGGCATCACCGGGTTCCTCTTCGACCAGCTGGTGCAGCCCAACTCGAGAGTGCTGAACAGCGCGCCGACCATGGACACCATCGCCATCCCGTTGCTGAGCGACCTGCCGCTGCTGGGCCCGGTGCTGTTCCAGCAGACGATCCTGGTCTACCTTGCGGTGATCTCGGTGGCGGTGGTGTGGTTCGGCCTGTACCGCACCCGCTGGGGGCTGCGCGTCCGGGCCGTCGGCGAGCACCCGAAGGCGGCCGACACCGTCGGCATCTCGGTGAAGGCCGTGCGCTGGCAGGCGGTGCTGGTGGCCGGGGTGTTCTCGGGCCTCGGCGGCGCCTTCTTCACCGTCGGCTCGATCGGCTCGTTCAGCAAGGACCTGACCGTCGGCAACGGCTTCATCGCCCTGGCCGCGGTGATCATGGGCCGGTGGCATCCGGTGCTGGCCGCCACCATGGCGCTGTTCTTCGGCTTCGTGGTGCAGATGGCGTCCCAGCTGCAGACGCTGAACACCCCGGTGCCCAGCCAGTTCCTGCTGATGCTGCCCTACGTGGCGACGATCATCGCCGTCGCCGGCCTGATCGGACGCACCCGCGCCCCCGCCGCCGACGGCCAGCCGTACACGAAATGACGATGGGACGCGCAGCGGGTCATCGGAGTGGAGTGTCGACGGGCATGGCAATGCCCGGAACACACGAAGTGACGATGGGACGCGCAGCGGAGTGAACCGCGGGGACGGTTCCTTTACCGTTCAGGGGACGGTTCCTTACCGGTCGGCCGAACCGAAAGAACCGTCCCTGAACCGAAAGGAACCGTCCCCGAACCGAGGAGGATGTGACGATGACCGACCACACCGACGAGATCGATTGGGACGCTCTGCGAGCGCGGGCGCGCGAGCTGTGTGCCCGTGCCTATGCGCCGTACTCCCAGTTCCCGGTGGGGGCGGCCGCCCTCGCGGACGACGGCAGGGTGGTGGCCGGCTGCAACGTGGAGAACGCCTCCTACGGGGTGACGCTGTGCGCCGAGTGCGGGCTGGTCTCGGAGCTGGCCGCCACCGGCGGGGGACGCCTGGTCGCCTTCGCCTGCGTGAACGCCCTCGGTGAGCCGCTGATGCCGTGCGGGCGCTGCCGGCAACTGCTCTACGAGTTCGGCGGGGCCGGCCTGCTGCTGGACACGCCCGAAGGCATCCGGACGATGGCGCAGGTGTTGCCGCAGGCCTTCGGCCCGGATGACATCACCCACGTCACCAGCACCCGCCAGGGCCCTCCTTAACCATCTCTGCCCTCCCGTCGACGGGAGGGCAGAGATGGTTAGGCAGGGGGTTTGGGGCCGCGGGACGCTCAGGCGATCAGGATCCGCACCGGGTCGGACGCCGCGTCGCGGCCGTCCAGGGCCTGCCAGGACGCCTCCAGCACGTCCACGGCGGCCAGCAGGTCGTCGACCGGGCGGGTGTAGGGCAGCCGGACGAACGAGGCCAGCCCGCCCTCGGGGGCGAAGACCGAGCCCGGGGTGATCACCAGGCCGCGCTGCTCGCACTCGACGGCCAGCGCGGCCGCCGCCGGCCGGGGGAGTTCGCACCACAGCGACAACCCGCCCGCTGGCAGCCGGAACCGCCACTGCGGCAGCCGCTCGGCCAGGGCGGACGCCAGGGCATCCCGCTGCCGCCGCAACCGCTGCCGCTGCTGGGCGGCGTCGGCGTCCGACCCGGTGAGCAACTCGGTCAGCACCAGTTGCTCCAGGATCGGCGCCCCGAGGTCGAGGCCGAGCCTGGCCCGGGTGAACGGTGCGGCCTGGCCGTCCGGGACCCGCAGCCAGCCGACCCGCAGGCCTCCCCAGAACGCCTTCGACGCCCCCCCGATCGTGATCGTGCCGGGGCTGTGCGCCGCCATCGGCGCGGGCACGGGCCCTTCATCGAGGCGCAGCGCGGCGTGGCTCTCGTCGACGATCGCCGTCGTCCGGGTGCCGGCCAGCGCGGACGCCAACCGCGCGCGCTGGGCGTCGTCCATCAACAGCCCGGTCGGGTTCTGGTAGTCGGGGATCAGGTAGGCCGCCCGGGGTGCCGCCTGGCGCAGGGTCGCGGCCATCGCGTCCAGGTCCCAGCCGCCGGGGTCGACCGGGACGGTCACCACCCGCGCACCCGCACGGCGCAGCGACGTGACGGCGTTCGGGTAGACCGGCGACTCGACCACGGCGCGGTCGCCGGCACCGAGCAGCGCCTGTGCGACCGCGGCGATGCCGGCGATCGCCCCCGAGGTCACCAGCACCTGCTCGGACGTGGTGGGCAGCCCGCGACGGCGGTAGCCGTCGGCGATCGCCTCGCGGAGCTCCGGCAGGCCCAGCGGGAAGTAGCCGTGGCCGGTGAGGTAGGCGGGAAGGGCGGCGGCCGCCGAGGCATAGGCGCTGGCCAGCCCCGGGACGGCCGCCGGGGAGGCGCAGGTGAGGTCCATCAGCGACGGCCGGTCGGGCTGGGGCAGCAGGGCGCGATCGTGACCCCGCGCCTGCCCGCCGGGCACCCGCGTCCAGGTGCCGGCGCCCTGCCGCGCGGCGGCGTAGCCGGCCTCCCGCAGGGCGCCGTAGGCCCTGGTCACCGTCGTCCGGGACAGTCCCAGCGCCGCCGCCAGGTCGCGTTCGCTGGGCAGCCGCTGGCCGAGCGGGAGGCGTCCGTCGGCGATCAGGGTGGCCAGCCTGGACGCCAGCCAGGCGAACGCCGGCGTCGTGGGCTCGCCGGCCAGGCCGGCCACCCGGCCGGCGGGAATCGTGCCGCTCACCAGGCCACTGTTTCAGGATTGGCTCTTTCATACAAGGCCAATCGTCGGCCAGGGTGGAGCCCATGAGTGCACGGGTCGTCGAGATCTCCAACCTCGGGCCGCTGGATCAGCTGCGGACGGGGCGGCTGCCGCGCAGGTTCCTGCAGCTGTTCGCCGGACTGGTCCTGTTCGGCTTCTCGATCGCGCTGATGATCCGGGCCGACCTCGGGCTGGCCCCCTGGGACGTCCTGACGGTCGGCCTGAGCCACTGGGTGCCGCTCAGCTTCGGGCAGATCACCATCGCGCTCAGCTTCGTCGTCCTGCTGCTCTGGGTGCCGGTGGGGGAGCGTCCCGGCGTCGGCACGCTGGCGAACTCGGTCGTCATCGGCCTGGCGGTGGACGCCTCGCTGGCGGTGCTGCCGGCGGCGGACGGCTGGCCGGAGCGGCTCGGCCTGATGCTCGCCGGGGTGGTGCTCAACGGGCTCGCCGGGGCGACCTACATCGGCGCACAACTCGGACGCGGCCCGCGCGACGGCTTGATGACCGGGCTCGCCCGGCGCACCGGACGGAGCCTGCGCCTGGTCCGGACCCTGCTCGAGGCGGGCGTCCTGATCGTCGGCATCGTGCTCGGCGGCACCGCCGGCGTCGGGACGCTGGTGTTCGCCCTGGCCATCGGCCCGCTGACCCAGTTCTTCCTGCCGTGGGTGTCGGTCCGCCCCCGGGACCGCGCCTTCGCCGTCCCTCCCACGGAACCGCTCCCCTAACCAACTAACCATCCAGGGCTCCCGAGTACTCGGGAGCCGCCGATAGTCAGGGGAGCGGTCGGCCGGGGCAGCGCGGGCCGTGGCAGTGCGGGCGTGGGCGAGAGTCAGGCAGCGCGGGGCGGGACTACGCCTCGGGTCACTTGCGGGTGATGCCGGGGAAACCGCCGTCGAAGGTGATGGTGTAGCCGAAGCCGTGGGCCACGATGTAGCTGATGCCCAGCAGGATGGCGAGCAGGACGATCGAGAAGAGGGCGACGGCAACCACGCGGCCGGCGGGATTGCGGGCGGCGCCCGGCAGGTCGCCATTCGCCCAGGCCAGCGACTTCACGCCGAGGGCGAACAGGATCGGCAGGCCGGCGCCGAGCAACAGCCCGGCGGCCAACACCCGCCAGGCGTCATCGAGAGCGGTGAGCCACATCAGACCCCCACCTCTTCCTTGTTCTGCTTGGCGCCGTTCTTGGGGGCCGGGGTCCAGTCGTCGTTGACGTTGTGGTGCCCGATCGGTTCCTTGCGGGAATGCAGCCACATGTAGCCGCCGGCGCCGCACAGCAGCAGGAAGACGGCGCTGGCGCCGAACCCGGCGCCGAGCGCGTTGCCGATGACGAACATCAGCGCGCCGATCGCGGCGGCCGACGGCAGGGTGGTCAGCCAGGCGGACGCCATCCGTCCGGCCACGCCCCAGCGCACCTGCGCGCCGGGTCGTCCGACCCCGGAACCGAGGATCGAACCGGTGGCGACATGGGTGGTGGAGAGCGCGAACCCGAGTTGGCTGGAGGCCAGGATGACCGACGCGGACGCCATGTCGGCGCTCATCCCCTGCGGCGGCTCGATCTCGACCAGCCCCTTGCCCATGGTGCGGATGATCCGCCAACCGCCCAGATAGGTGCCGAGCGCGATGGTGATGGCGCAGGCCAGTTTCACCCACAGCGGCACCTCATGGGTGTTGCTCCAGTGTCCGGAGGCGATCAGCGCCAGGGTGATCACACCCATGGTCTTCTGCGCGTCATTGGTGCCGTGCGAGAGCGACATCAGCGAGGCGGCGCCCACCTGACCCCAGCGGAAACCCTGGGTGCGGTAGCGCTCGGTGAGCCGGGCGGCGACCTTGAAGACCAGGCTGGTGCCGACCAGGGCCACGATCATCGCGATCGCCGGCGACATCAGTCCGGGCAGGATCACCTTGCCGACCACGCCGTCCAGCTTGTTGCCCTCGCCGACCCACTTGACGCCGCCCCAGCCGAGGCCGGCCAGCGTGGCTCCGATCAGGCCGCCGAACAGCGCGTGCGACGAGCTGGACGGCAGCCCCCACAGCCAGGTCGCCAGGTTCCAGATGATGGCCCCGGCCAGCCCCGCCAGCAGGATCAACAACAGCTGGGTGCCGCCGTCGGCCATCAGCTCGGGACGCGGTGAACCGTCCGGGTTCTGCAGGTTGATCACCGCGTTGGTCACGGTCAACGCCACCTCGACCGAGAGCAGTGCACCCACCAGGTTCAGCACGGCGCACAGCACCACAGCGGTCTTGGGGGTCAGCGCCTTCGTGGCGATCGACGCAGCCATGGCATTGGCCGTGTCGTGAAATCCGTTCGTGAAGTCGAAGGCCAGGGCCGTGACGACGACGAGCGCCAAGAGGATGAGCTCGGGGGACACATGTTCATCGTAGGGACATTCTCGTCACCGCGGAAACAGTTGGTTGAGGGTCTACCGTAACCCCTTGTTAACGTCCAGTTCATCAAGTGGAGGGTGGTCATCGGCGACCGCTCGTCGGGGCCGTGCGCGCCGAACCTTTAGGATGCCGATCATGACTTCTCCCATCCTGACCGCGGTGGCCTGGCCGTATGCCAACGGCCCGCGGCACATCGGCCACGTGTCCGGCTTCGGCGTCCCCTCGGACGTCTTCTCGCGCTACATGCGGATGGCCGGCCACGACGTGCTGATGGTCTCGGGAACGGACGAACACGGCACCGCGATTCAGGTGCAGGCCGAAAAGGAGGGCCTCACGCCGCAGGCGACCGCCGACAAATACCACCGGGTGATCGCCGAGGATCTGGCCGGCCTGGGCTGTTGTTACGACCTCTACACCCGCACCACCACGCTCAACCATCGCGAGACCGTCCAGGAGCTGTTCCGGGCGCTGCACGCCAACGGCTACGTCACCGCGCACCGGCAGCTCGGCGCGATCAGCCCCTCGACGGGCCGCACGCTGCCCGACCGCTACATCGAGGGCACCTGCCCGCATTGCGGCTTCGACGGCGCCCGCGGCGACCAGTGCGACAACTGCGGACGCCAGCTCGACCCGATCGACCTGATCGGCCCGCGCTCACGAATCAACGGAGAGACGCCGAAGTTCATCGAGACCGAGCACTTCTTCCTCGACCTGCCGGCCCTCGCCGGGGCGCTGGGGGAGTGGCTGGAGACCCGGAAGGACTGGCGTCCGAACGTGCTGCGCTTCAGCGAGAACCTGCTGAAGGAACTGCGCCCCCGGGCGATCACCCGCGATCTCGACTGGGGGGTGCCGATCCCGCTGCCGGAGTGGCAGGACGCCCCGATGAAGCGGATCTACGTCTGGTTCGACGCGGTCATCGGCTACCTGTCGGCGTCCATCGAGTGGGCGAAGCGCTCCGGCGACCCGGACGCCTGGAAGCGCTGGTGGAGCAACGACGCGGCCCGCTCGTACTACTTCATGGGCAAGGACAACATCACCTTCCACTCGGTGATCTGGCCCGGCATCCTGCTCGGCGCCAACGGCCAGGGCGATAAGGGCGGCGAGCCGTCGGCGTTCGGGCTGCTCGACCTGCCCACCGAGATCGTCTCGTCGGAGTTCCTGACCATGTCGGGCTCCAAGCTCGCCAGCTCCCGTGGGCACGTCATCTACGTGCGCGACTTCCTGCGCGACTTCGGCCCGGACGCCCTGCGCTACTTCATCGCGGTGAACGGTCCGGAGAACCAGGACACCGACTTCACCTGGGAGGAGTTCGTCCGCCGGATCAACTTCGAACTGGCCAACGAGTGGGGCAACCTGGTCAACCGGTCGATCTCGATGGCGCACAAGAACGTCGGATCGATCCCCGCCGCCGGCGAGCTGACCGAGGCCGACGAGGCGCTGCTGCAGGCGGCACGCGACGCCTACGCAACCGTCGGTGACGCCTGGGGCCGCTGCAAGTTCAAGGCCGCCACCACCGAGGCGATGCGGATCGTCGGGCTGGCGAACAAGTACATCTCCGAGCAGGAGCCGTGGAAGCTGAAGGACGACCCGGCCCGGCGCGACACCGTGCTGCATGTGGCCCTGCAGGTGGTGCAGGACTGCAACACCCTGCTCACCCCGCTGCTGCCGCACGCCGCGCAGAAGGTCTTCGAGGCCCTCGGCGGCGAGGGCATCTGGGCCGCCCAGCCCGAGCTGGCCGAGGTCACTGAGCCCGGCGCGGACGCTCCCTACCCGGTGCTCCGCGGCGACTACGTGAACCAGGCCGCGGTCTGGGAGTCGACACCGATCGCCGTCGGGACGCCGCTGGCCAAGCCCACGCCGATCTTCACCAAGCTCGACCCGAAGCTGGCCGAGACCGGCCCGGAGTGGGCCCCGATCGGCTGAGCGCCCGAACGTCGGCGCCGGCCGGCCCGGCGATCACTCGGTGAACGGATTCCTGATCTCGACACCGCTGATCAGTTGGCCGGCGTTGAGGTCTTCGCTCCATAGCACCGGGCAGTCCATCCGGATCGCGCTGCGGACCACCATCGCATCCCAGAACGACAACTGGTGTGTCTCGGCGATCTCGGTGGCCGCGATGACATCGTGACCCAGCGGCGAATGGGTCGGCCAGCGGCTCAGCATCCGAAGCCTCGCTCGGGCATCCGTGACCGAGAGCGGGACGGCGCCCTTGCGCGTCACGTTGACGTAGAACTCCTGCAGGATCTGAATGCTGGTCGCTGCCCGCCGGGCGCGGCCCAGGGAGCCGACGAGTTCGATCGCCCGGTCGTGGCGATCTCCGGCGCCCTCGTCGTAGGCGTACAGCAGGACATTGGTGTCGACGAACTCGAGCGTCATCGCCGGTGTAGTTCGTCGCGCGTCCAGGTGATCTCGCCCATCCGGAGCCCGCTGCCGCCCTGCATCAGGGCGACCTCGTCGGCCCACGCCCGGTCGTAGTCGTCGGAGCCGCCGGCGATGCCCTCGACGAGTTCGGCGACCAGGGCGGAGACGGAGGTGTCACGTTCGGCCGCGATGATCTTGGCCTTGCGCACCAGTTCCTCCGGCAAGGAGAGAGTGATGTTCCGGGTTGCCATGTGATTCAGTGTAGCGCTGGATCACATGGACGAGCGGATCGCCGGCCGGACTATGCGTGGTCCGCGCCGTTGGGCACCAGCACGACCTTGAGCGCCTCCCCGGTGCGGGTCATCTCGATGGCCTCGTTGATGTCGCTCAGCGGCAGCACGTGCGAGACGATGCGCTCGGCCGGGAACTTCGGGTCGATGGCCAGTTCGAAGGCCTTCTGCACCTGCATGGTGTTCGAGCCGTAGTGGCCGTAGATCCACAGGCCGCGGTAGTGCACCAGGTTGCTGTCGACCTCGGTCAGCGCACCCTTGGGGACGCCGCCGAAGAACACCATCGTGCCGGCTCGCTTGGTCATCAGCAGCCCCTGCTGCTGGGCGATCGTCGACGGGTTCGCCGAGATCACCTTGTCGGCGCCCAGCCCGCCGGTGAGCCGGAGCACCTCCTCGACCGGGTCCACGACGCTGGAGTCGACCCGGTGATCGATCTCGTCGAAGGCCTCCGACTTCGCCAGCCGGTCGGCGTTGACGTCGACCAGGATGATGTCGCTGGCGCCCCGCATCCGGCACAGGATCGCCAGGAACACCCCGATCGGTCCGGCGCCCAGGATCGCCACCGAGTCGCCCATGGTCACGCCGATGTTGTCGACGCAGGCGTAGGTGGACGACATCGGCTCGGCCAGCGAGGCCCGCACCGGGTCGACGCCGTCGGGCACCCTGAAGGTGGCACCGCGCTCGACGCGGGTGTGGCCGTAGGCGATGTACTGGGCGAAGCCGCCCGGGTTGTCCGTGTACTGCCCCGAGTTGGTGCACTGCTCGCTGTGCCCGCTGCGGCAGAAGTCGCACTTGAGGCAGTGCTCGACCGGATAGACGTAGATCATCTCGCCCACCCGGTACCCCTCGACGCCGGGCGCGACCTCGTCGACCAGCCCGACCACCTCATGGCCGTAGATGTGCGGGTAGGCGCCCTTGCGGGAGTCGGTGGTCAGGTTGCGGATGTCGGAGCCGCACAGGCCGATCGCCATCACCTTGACGACGAATCCGCCCTCGGGACAGGCCGGCTTCTCGACCTTCTCGAAGCGGATGTCCCCCGGGCCGTACATCACCGCGGCGTCCATCAGTTCCGTCATGTGCAGCTCCCTCGATGCTCGGCTCTCCTGGCGCGATGCCGCGAGTCTCGCCGAGTCAACCGGCCTGCCGCAAGCCCAAGCAGGCGGCCAGGTCGGTGCGCAGCCGCGCCAGCAGGGCGGAGGCCGCGGCGCGCGCCGGCACCAGGTCGGAGGCCGGCGGCAGTCGGACCTGCAGGTAGCACTTCAGCTTCGGTTCGGTGCCCGAGGGACGGACGACGGCCCGCACCCGAGCGCCGGTGAAGACCAGGGCGTCGGTAGCCGGAAGGCCGGGCGTGCCGGCTGCGAGGTCGTCCACCGCCACCGTCTCGCCGGCGAGGACGGCCGGGGGAGCGGCGCGGAGCCGGCGCATCGCGTCCGTGATCAGCGAGAGGTCGGCCACCCGGTAGCTGAGCGGTTCGGTGCGGCAGACCCCGTGGTCGCGGGCCAGCCGGTCGAGCAGGTCGGCCAGGGTGCGGCCCTCCGACTTCAGCCGGGCGACCAGGGCCAGCACCGTCAGGGCGGCGGTGATGCCGTCCTTGTCGGCGACGGCGTCCGGGTCGAGGCAGTAGCCGATCGCCTCCTCGTAGCCGAACGCCAGCCCGGGGACCCGGGCGATCCACTTGAACCCGGTCAGCGTCTGCACGAAGGGCTGGCCGTGCGCCGCGGCCAGGTCGCCGAGCAGCGTGCTGGAGACCACCGAGCAGGCGTAGCTGCCCCGGACGCCGGCGTCCAGGCTCGCGGTTGCCAGCAGCCAGCCGAGTTCGTCGCCGCTGAGCATCCGCCAGGCGCCGTCGACCGGGCAGGCGACGGCGCAGCGGTCGGCGTCCGGATCGTTGGCAAGGGCGACGTCGGCGCCCACCTCGATCGCCTTCGCCACCGCGAGGTCGATCGCGCCCGGCTCCTCGGGGTTGGGGAAGCCGACCGTCGGGAACGCCGGGTCGGGATCGGCCTGGGATGCGACCTGGCAGGGCGCCGGGAAACCGGCGGCGGCCGCGGCGCGGGCCACCACGTCCGAACCGACGCCGTGCAGCGCGGTGTGCACCCAGACAACGTCCCGCTGCGGGGTGTCGGCGACCAGCGACACGGCCCGGTCGACGTAGGCCTCGACCAGGTCGTCGCCGAGGAACTCGTAGTCGCCGTCGCGCGGAATCGCGCTCAGCGGACCCTCCGCCGCCCGCGCGATCCGGGCGGCGATGTCGGCGTCGGCGGGCGGCACGATCTGCGAACCGTCGCCCAGGTAGACCTTGTAGCCGTTGTCCTGCGGGGGGTTGTGCGAGGCGGTGACGATGACGCCGGCGACGCAGCCGTAGTACCGGATGCCGAACGCGACCACCGGGGTCGGCTGGTGCCGGTCGCACAGCAGCACCCGCAACCCGGCCGCGGCCAGGATCTCGGCGGTGTCGCGGGCGAACCGCTCGGAGTTGTACCGGGCGTCGAAGCCGACGATCACCCGGCCGCCGGCGTGGCCGCCGTCGATCAGGTAGCGGGCCAGCCCGGCGGCGGCGCGTCCCACCACCACCCGGTTCATCCGCGCCGGTCCCGGCCCCAGCGCGCCGCGCAGGCCGGCCGTCCCGAACGCCAGCGGACCGGCGAAGGCATCGGTGAGCTCCGCGTGGGCCGACGGGTCGCCGTCGCGCGCCCGGTCGCGCAGATGGGTGAGCGCCAGCTGGGTGGCCGGGTCGGGGTCCTCCTCCAGCCAGGCCGAGATCGCCGCCTCGAGGCCGTCGGGCAGCGCGTCGCCGGGCCCGGGCAGGGCACCGGGTCGCGGGGAACCGTCCCCGGCCGGGGAGGTCACAGCCGCTCCAGCAGTCCGGTGAGCAGGCCGCGCAGCCGGGGCTGGGCCGCGTGTCCGGCCTCGACCACCTCGGCGTGCGACAGCGGCTGGGCCGCGATGCCGGCGGCGGCGTTGGTGACCAGCGAGATGCCCAGAACCTCCAGGCCGGCCTCGCGGGCGGCGACCGCCTCCAGGGCGGTGGACATGCCGACCAGGGTGCCGCCGATCGCCCTCGCCATCCGCACCTCGGCGGGGGTCTCGTACGCCGGCCCGTGGAACTGGCAGTAGATGCCCTCCTCCAGGCTCGGGTCGACGTCCCTGGCGAGCGCCCGCAGCCGGCCGGCGTAGACCTCGGTGAGGTCGACGAACCGGGGCCCGACCAGGGGTGTCGCGCCGGTCAGGTTGATGTGGTCGGCGATCAGCACCGGTGCGCCGGGGGCGTGCGAGATGCCGCCGCAGCCATTGGTCAGCACCAGGGTGGACGCCCCGGCGGCGGCCGCCGTCCGGACGCCGTGCACCACCGGGGCGACGCCGCGTCCCTCGTAGTAGTGGGTGCGTCCGGTGAAGATCGCGGCCAGCGAACCGGACGCCGTCCGCACCAGCCGCAGGGCGCCGCCGTGGCCGGCGACGACCGGGGCGGAGAAGCCGGGCAGCTCGTCCAGGGGACACTCGTCGAGCACGTCGCCGACGCCCTCGGAGGCCTGCGCCCAGCCGGAGCCCAGCACCAGCGCGAGGTCGATGCCGTCGACACCGAACCGGGTGCGCAGGGCGTCCGCGGCGCGGGTGGCGAGGAGGTAGGGGTCGTCCATCCGGCGACGATAGCGCGCCGGTCAGTCCTGTGCGGGCTCGTTGTGGTCGGCGTCGAGATCGTCGTCGATCGGCCGCAGCCCGAACGTCCGGCCGCCGTCGCTGCGGCGCGGCAGCCGGCTCACCAGCCACAGCAGGGCGCCGCCGAGGCTGAGCCACATCGCCGCCTGTCCCAGCGGGATCAGGGCGTCCAACCCGGTGAGCAGGCCGACGGCCATCGCCGCCACGCCCAGCACGGTCGCCACCGCGGCCACCACCAGCACCACGCGGGTCGTCCCGGTGAGCGACGGCAGCCGTCCGGCCACGTGCACCACGCCGAGCGCCAGGGCTCCCGACAGCGGCACCGAGTACAGCTGCAGCAGGCGTTGCTGCAGCAGGGTCTGCTCGGGCAGCCCGACCGCGATCATCACCACCGCGGCCAGCACCAGGACGCCGCTCAGGACGACGACGGTGATCAGCGAACGGTCCTGGGGCACCCGCCGAGCCTACCCATCCCGGAGGGGCGACGCGCGCCCGTCACGTCGTGGTGCGAGAATGCGGCTCGTGACGGACGTGGTGATCATCGGCGGCGGACCCGGCGGCTACGAGGCGGCCCTGGTGGCCGGACAGCTGCGCGGCAGCGTGACCCTCATCGAGCGCCGCGGCCTGGGCGGCTCGGCGGTGCTCACCGATGTGGTGCCGTCCAAGACCCTGATCGCCACCGCCGAGGTGATGACCACCCTGCGCGGGGCGCACGAGCTCGGCCTGCGGCTGGACGGAACCGACGACCTGGCGGACGCCTTCAGCGTCGACCTGGCCGCGGTCAACGACCGGGTGCTGCGGCTGGCGGCGGCGCAGTCGGCCGACATCGGCGCCCGGCTGCGCGCCGAGGGCGTCCGGCTGATCGAGGGGACCGGACGCCTCGACGGCACCGAGTTCGTGATCGCCGAGACCGCGGACGGCGAGGAGCGGCTGCGCGCCGACATCATCCTGGTCGCCACCGGCACCACGCCCCGGGAGCTGCCCACCGCTCGTCCGGACGGCGAACGGATCCTCACCTGGACCCAGCTGTACGGCCTCCGGGAGCTGCCGGAGCGGCTGATCGTGGTCGGCTCGGGCGTCACCGGCGCCGAGTTCGCCAGCGCCTACAACGCGCTCGGCGTCGACGTCGTGCTGGTCAGCTCCCGCGATCAGGTGCTGCCCGGCGAGGACGCGGAGGCCGGCCGGGTCGTCCAGCAGGTGTTCGAGCGCAGCGGCATGACGATCCTGTCGCGCTCGCGGGCGCAGGCCGCGTCCGTGGTGGGCGAGGAGGTCGTGGTGGAGCTCGCCGACGGCCGGACGGTCACCGGCTCGCACTGCCTGATGGCCGTCGGCTCGACGCCCAACACGGTCGGCATCGGGCTGGAGCGGGCCGGGGTCGACCTGGACGAGCGCGGCTACGTCGTCGTCGACAAGGTCTCGCGCACCACCGCCCGCGGCGTCTACGCGGCCGGCGACTGCACCGGGGTGTTCGCGCTGGCGTCCGTCGCCGCCATGCAGGGCCGGATCGCCATGTGGCACTCGCTGGGCGACGCCGTCGGCCCGCTCGACCTGCGCACCGTCGCCGCCAACGTGTTCACCGCCCCCGAGATCGCAACGGTCGGGGTCAGCCAGGCCGAGGTGGACGCCGGCCTGGTCAACGCGCACGCGGTGATGCTGCCGCTGCACACCAACGCCCGCGCCAAGATGCGCGGCATCACCGACGGCTTCGTGAAGGTGTTCTGCCTGCCCATCACCGGCATCGTGATCGGCGGCGTGGTGGTGGCCCCGATCGCCAGCGAGCTGATCGAGGGGCTGTCGATGGCCGTCCGCGAGAAGCTGACCGTCGACCAGCTGGCGCAGAGCTTCACCGTCTACCCGTCGCTGACCGGCTCCATCGCCGAGGCGGCCCGCCGGCTGCACGGACGCTCCACCGACCAGACCGTGTCCTACTGACCGGCCGCCCGCGGGAGGGCCTGGTGAGTGAGCGGGGGTTCCCGGGGTGTGCCGCTCAGGCGACCCGGAGGCCCTCGCGGGTGGCGTCCAGCACGGGCTTCAGCTGCGGCGCCGTGTCGGGCAGATAGCTCAGGTAGGCGTAGCTCTCGCCCTCGGTCTGCAGGATGATCACGGTCTGCACCTCGGTGCTGGCCCGGATGCCCGGCACCGTGAAGCTCAGCTCGGTGACCCGGATCCAGGCCGCGTGGCCGTCCACCACGGACGCCTCGTCGCGGGTCACCCGCGGGTGGTAGTCGATGCCCAGCCAGGTCATCGACAGCGAGCACTGGGCAACCACCTCGGCCGCCCGCTGGGCACCCCAGGCGCCGTCGACGGAGCTGAGCCGGGCCAGCAGCACCACCGCGTCCCAGCCCATCGACGAGGCGGTGGAGCGCTCGACGTTGGCGTGCTGGGCACCGACCAGGTTGGCGAACGGGATGTAGTCGACATTGGACGGCGCCTCGAACGGGGCCGGCGCCAGCGGGTAGGACACCCTGCCGACCCCGACCCGACCGGATGCCACGACCGGCCGCGGCGAGTCGGCGGTGGGCCGCTCAACGGCGGGGCAGGGGAAGCCGGCACCGGTGGCGGACGGTGCGGGCGGCGGATTCGGGATCTCGGGCACGCAGCCGCTGAGCAGCGCGACCAGAGCGAGGCCGCACAGTGCTCGGTTCATCGGACCCGGCTCACCGGGCTCGACATCGGGCGCGAGAGCATGGGCGGCGGTTCCTCGGACGCCCGGTCAGACCTTGCTGGTCACGATGTCGGCGACCAGCCGGCTGCCGCGCCACGAGGAGTAATAGCCGCGGGCCCAGCCGGCGTGCGTCGGTCCGCCCTCCCAGTACGGCACCCGGCGGTCGTCACGCTCCACGGTGCGGATGTACGGGTCGGCGCCTGACTCGATGCGGCCGGCGTCCGCAGCGCAGGCCGGCACGTTGCGGTGCTGCCAGATGATGTTCCGGGTCGACGGGCCGTGCCCCGGGTTGAAGAAGCAGGGCGGACGGCGGGTCGGCATCGGCAGGCCGGCCGCCCGGGCTGCGAGCCGCGCGGCCGTCCAGCGGCCCTCCTCGAGGAGTTCCGTGACCTGGCACAGGTCGTCGGGCTGGCCGGCCTCGGCCAGCGCCTCGAGCGCCCGTGCGTGCAGGGCGGCGAGCAGGTCGTACAGGTCGTCGGCCACCGGATCGGCCTCGGCCAGGAAGGACAGCCGGGCCACCTCGTCGCCGAAACCGTTCACGTCGGCCTCGGCGGCCCGCTTGGCGAGCGAGAGCTGGCGGGCCTGCTCGACCCTGACCCGGCGTCCCTGGCCCACGCTCCTACGGGCGATCACGACGAAGGCGGCGGCCACGACGGCCACCAGCAACACCACGCCGAGATAGTCCATCTGGTCATTGTGCACACAGAACCTGCTATGTCACCAAGAAAATCCGATGAATTTCCCCGTGCGACGCAAGCGGGCGACCGATGCTCAGTCGGCGATGGTGCACAACACGGCGCCGCTGGCGACACTCGCGCCCGGTTCGGCCCGCAGATTGCGGACGGTGCCCGCGCGGTGCGCGGCGATCGGCTGCTCCATCTTCATCGCCTCCAGCACCACGATCAGGTCGCCCTCGCCGACCTGATCGCCCTCGGCCACCGCGACCCGGACGATGGTGCCCTGCATCGGGGCGGTGAGGTCCGCCGAGGCCGCCTGGGCCGGACGCGCGGCGCCGCCCCGGCGGGCCGGGCGGGCCGGTTGCGACGACGTCCGGCGGGCGGGCGCGACCAGGTCGGCGGGCAGCCGGACCTCCAGCCGGCGTCCGTCCACCTCGACCACGTAGCTCTGCCGCTGCGCCGCCTCCGGGTCGGCCGCCGAATCGGTGTAGGGCGCGATCGGGGTGGTGAATTCGGTCTCGATCCAGCGGGTGTGGACGCCGAACGTGCCGTCGGCGGCCGCGAACGCCGGCTCGTCGAGCACCACGCGGTGGAACGGCAGCACCGACGGCATGCCCTCCAGCACCGTCTCGGCCAGCGCCCGGCGGGCGCGCTGCAGCGCCTGGGCACGGTTGGCGCCGGTGACGATGATCTTGGCCACCAGCGAGTCGAAGGCACCCGGGACGGTCATCCCGGGCAGGTAGCCCTCGTCGACCCGGACGCCGGGCCCGGACGGCGGCCGCCACTGGGTGAGGGTGCCCGGCGCCGGCATGAACGAACGTCCCGGGTCCTCGGCGTTGATCCGGAACTCGATGGAGTGCCCGCGCAACTCGGGGTCGTCGTAGCCGAGCGGCTCGCCGGCCGCGACCCGGAACTGCTCGCGGACCAGGTCGATGCCGCTGACCTCCTCGGAGACCGGATGCTCCACCTGCAGCCGGGTGTTCACCTCGAGGAAGCTGATGGTGCCGTCGGTGCCGACCAGGAACTCGCAGGTGCCGGCGCCGACGTAGCCGGCCTCGCGCAGGATCGCCTTGCTGGCCGCGTACAGCTCCGTGCGCTGCGCGTCGGTGAGGAACGGGGCGGGAGCCTCTTCGATCAGCTTCTGGTGCCGGCGCTGCAGCGAGCAGTCGCGGGTGGAGACGACGACCACGTTGCCGTGGCCGTCGGCCAGGCATTGGGTCTCGACGTGCCGAGGCCGGTCCAGGTAGCGCTCGACGAAGCACTCGCCGCGGCCGAAGGCGGTGATCGCCTCGCGGGTGGCCGACTCGTACAGCTCGGCGACCTCGTCCAGCTCGCGGGCCACCTTCAGACCGCGTCCGCCGCCGCCGTAGGCCGCCTTGATCGCGATCGGCAACCCATGCTGCCGCGCGAACGCCACCACCTCGTCCGCCCCCGCGACCGGGTCCTTGGTGCCCGGCACCAGCGGTGCGCCCACCGCGTTGGCGATGTGCCGGGCCTGCACCTTGTCGCCGAGGGCCTCGATGGCCTCCGGCGGCGGGCCGATCCAGACCAGCCCGGCGTCGATGACGGCGCGGGCGAAGGCGGCGTTCTCGGCCAGGAAGCCGTAGCCGGGGTGCACGGCGTCCGCTCCCGACCGGGCGGCCACCGCGAGCAGCTTGTCGATCGAGAGGTAGGTCTCGGCCGGCGTGCCGCCGTCCAGCGCGAACGCCTCGCCGGCCAGCCGGACGAACAGCGCGTCGGCGTCCGCGTCGGCGTAGACGGCGACGCTGGCCAGTCCGGCGTCCGTGGCCGCGCGGATCACCCGGACGGCGATCTCGCCCCGGTTGGCCACCAGGACCTTGGAAAACTCCCCCATGACGAGGCGTCCTTTCTCGGTTTCAGTACCTGAGCCGGCCATTCAGTGACGGATGCTGGCTCGCCAGGCGCCCGGGCCGGGCGCCGGCGGCACCCTCAGCCGGTGTCGCGGCGATCCCCAGGCCGGTGCCGGCGGGGCCTGGGGCGTCTCGTCGTCCGGCGCGGCGCGGAGACCGAGCAGGACGGCGGTCAGCGCCGCCAGCTCGGCCTCGCTGGGGCGTCCGCGGACCACGATCGGGCCGGTCACAGCGGGATGTTCCCGTGCTTCTTGGGCGGCAACTGGGCCCGCTTGGTGCGCAGCAGCCGCAGCACCTTGGCGATCTCGGCGCGGGTGTCGCGCGGCGCGATCACCCGGTCGACGTAGCCGCGCTCGGCCGCGATCCACGGATTCGACAACTCGTCGTCGTAGGCCTCGATCAGTTCGGCGCGGCGGGCGATCGGGTCGTCGGCCTCGGCCAGCTCGCGGCGGTAGAGGATGTTGACCGCGCCCTCGGCGCCCATCACCGCGATCCGCGCGGTCGGCCAGGCCAGGTTGACGTCGGCGCCCAGGTGCTTGGAACCCATCACGTCGTAGGCGCCGCCGTAGGCCTTGCGGGTGATCAGCGTGACCAGCGGCACGGTCGCCTCGGCGTAGGCGTAGAGCAGCTTGGCGCCACGACGGATGATGCCGTTCCACTCCTGGTCGATGCCGGGCAGGAAGCCGGGCACGTCGACGAGGGTCAGCACCGGAATGTTGAACGCGTCGCAGGTGCGGACGAAGCGCGCCGCCTTCTCGGAGGCGTCGATGTCGAGGCAACCGGCGTAGACCATCGGCTGGTTGGCCACCACCCCGATGGCGCGGCCCTCGACACGTCCGAAGCCGCAGATCACGTTGGCGGCGAACCGGGCGTGGATCTCGCAGAACTCGCCGTCGTCCAGCACCCGGGTGATCACCTCATGCATGTCGTACGGCTGGTTCGGCGAGTCGGGGATGATCGCGTCCAGGGCGTCGGTGTCGAGGTCGAGTTCGGCGTCCGGGTCGGGCTCCAGCGCCGGCGGCTCGTCCAGGTTGTTTTGCGGCAGGAAGCTCAGCAGGTGCCGGACGAAGTCGAGCGCGTCCGCCTCGTCGCCGGCCAGGTAGTGGGCGTTGCCCGATCGGGTGTTGTGGGTGCGCGCGCCGCCGAGCTCCTCCATCGTCACCTCCTCGCCGGTGACGGTGCGGATGACGTCCGGGCCGGTGATGAACATCTGCGAGGTCTGGTCGACCATCACCACGAAGTCGGTCAGCGCGGGGGAATACACGTGCCCGCCGGCGGCCGCCCCGAGGATCACCGAGATCTGCGGGATCACCCCCGAGGCGTGGGTGTTGCGCTTGAAGATCTCGGCGTACAGGCCGAGGCTCACCACCCCCTCCTGGATGCGGGCGCCGCCGCCCTCGACCAGGCCGATGACCGGGACGCCGGTGCGCAGCGCCAGATCCATCACCTTGCAGATCTTCTCGCCGTACACCTCGCCGAGCGCGCCGCCGAAGATGGTGACGTCCTGGGAGAAGACGGCGACGTTGCGGCCGTCGATGGTGCCGAAGCCGGTGATCACGCCGTCGGTGTAGGGGCGCTTGGCGTCCATGCCGAAGGCGGTGGTGCGGTGCCGGGCGAATTCGTCCAGCTCGGTGAAACTGTCCTCATCGAGCAGCGCCAGCACCCGCTCGCGGGCGGTCATCTTGCCGCGCGCGTGCAGCTTGGCGACCGCGGCCTCGGACGCCGGATGCTTCGCCTGTTCGTCACGACGCTCCAGGTCGGCGAGCTTGCCGGAGGTCGTGTGCAGGTCGAACTCCATGGGCGGCACCTTAGTCTCTGCCGAGCGGCGGGGGCATGCCCGGTCCGGGTGGTTATCCATAGCTGATTCGTATGCGGTCATCGGCTTCGGTCCCGGCTGGGCGGGCGGCTTCGCGTCGCGACGAGCGTAATGACGAGCACTCTCGCGGCCACGCGATGCCGACCCGTGCTGGCGCCGGCCGGCGGGGACGGTTCACAGCGCCGCCAGCGCCGTCGCCAGCCGCCGGACGCCCGTGACGATGTGCTCGTCGCTGGCCGCGCAGGACAGCCTGAGATGTCCCTCGCCGTGGGCGCCGAACTCGGCCCCGGGCCGGACGGCAACGCCGTGGCTGCGCAGGTGGGCGACCAGGTCGATCGAGCCGATCGGCGCCGCGTACCGCGGGAACAGGTAGAACGCGCCCTCCGGCCGCTGCACGCTCAGGCCCGGCACCGCGGCCAGCTCGGCGTACATCAGCCGCTGCCGCCGCCGGTAGGTCTCCCGCATCCGTGCGACGTCGGCGGCGCACTCGGTGAGGGCCACCAGCCCGGCCTGCTGGACGAACGTGTTCGGCGCGCCTGCGAAGCTGGCGTGGACGCGCCCCGCGGCCTCGATCGCCGCCGGCGGTCCCCACAGGTAGCCGAGCCGCCAGCCGGTCATCGCGTAGCTCTTGGAGAAGGTCTGGCAGTAGATGGTGCGATCGGCCAGGCTCTCGATCTGCAGCGCGGAGACGAACGGCTCGGGCGTGAACACCAGGTCGGCGTAGGCCTCGTCGGTCAGCACCAGCGTGTCGGTGCCGTCCAGGGCGGCGCCGAGGGCCTCCAGTTCGGCCCGGGAGTGCACGATGCCGGTCGGGTTCGACGGGTTGCAGAACACGAACAGCCGGGCGCCCGGCAGCGCCCGCGCCAGGGCGTCGACGTCCCAGTGCAGGTCGTCCGCCAGCGGTACGTGCACCGCGCGTCCGCCCGCCATCGCGATCAGGTCGGCGTACAGCGAGTAGGTCGGGTCGGGCAGCACGACGACGTCCCCGGGGTTCACCAGTGCTCGACTGCGGGGATTCCGCCGTCCGGGTCGTCGTCGAGGGCCCCAGTGAGCACGCGGCCTGGCGGGTCGCGCACGGCCTGGCGGCGCTGCTGCGGCAGTCGGAGCCGGACGGGCTGCTCGGCACCCTGCCCACCTACGACTCGCTGCTGGTCGAGTTCGACTGCAGCCGCACCGACCACTCCGCGATCCGGGCCGCGATCGGCCAGCTCGCCGATCGCATCGACAGCGTCCCGGCCCGGACGCCGCGCACCTTCGAGATCCCGGTCGCCTACGGCGGCGACCACGGCCCCGACCTGGACGCGGTCGCCGTCCACCTCGACCTGACCCCCGGCCAGGTGATCGCCCGGCACACCGCCGAACCGTTGCTGATCCGCTGCTTCGGCGCACCGGCCGGCGCACCGATGATGGACGGACCCCGGTTCCCCCGTCCGGTGCCGCGGCTGGCCAGTCCCCGCCCGCACGTCCCAGCGGGCGCGGTCGCTGTCGCCGGGCGCCAGGCCGTGGTCTCCGCGTGTCCGGCGCCCGGCGGCTGGCACGTGCTGGGGACGACCCCGCTCCGCCTGGGGGTGCGCGCCGATCTGGATGCCGCGCTCGGCGCAGGCGCGCGCGGTGGCGTCCATGATCCTGGGATCGCCGGCGTGGAAACCGCAGGCCACGTTGGCCGACGTGACGGTCTCGAGCAACGACGCGTCGTTACCCATGGTCCAATCGCCGAACCCCTCGCCCAGGTCGGCGACCAGGTCGATCCGTGCCTGCATGCCTCTCCCTCACTCGGTCGAATGTCCTGACCGTAAGGAATCCTGGCGGCACTGTGGTAAGACGGATTTTCACTGACGTGATAGCGCGGCGTGATGGGTGAGCTCGGGAGGCGGCATGGAGACCAGGCGGCTGGCGACGTTCGTCCGGATCGTCGACGTCGGCAGCCTGACCCGGGCCGCCGACGTCCTGCACATCGCGCAGCCCGCGCTCAGCCAGCAGATCAACGCCCTCGAGGCCGAGCTGGGCGAGCGGCTGCTGATCCGCAGCAAGCAGGGGTCGAGCCGACCGAGGCGGGCGCGGCGCTGTACCGGCACGCCCAGGTCATCCTCAAGCAGCTGGACGACGCGATGGCCGAGGTCGGTCTGCTCGGCCGCGAGGTGGCCGGTCAGGTGTCCGTCAGGCTGGCGCCGTACAGCACGGCGAACCTGATCGCGTTGCCGCTGGTCGAGGCCGTCCGCGCCCGCTATCCGCACATTCTGCTGCGGGTCACCGACAACTTCGGCGTGGTGCTCAGCGAGGCGATGATGACCGGACGGCTGCACCTGGCCATCTTGTACGACTCCGGGCCCGTGAAGGGACTGGTCTTCGAGCGCCTGATCACCGAGGAGCTCGTCCTGGTCAGCGCCCCGGAGAATGCACCGGAGGAGGACGAGGTGCCCGTCGAGGTGCTGGCCGAGGTGCCGCTGATGCTGCCCAGCCCGATACACACCCTGCGCAAGGCGGTCACCGTGGCCTGCGACGCCGCCGGCATCCAGCCGCTGGTGATGGCCGAGCTGGAGTCGGTGGGCCTGATGGGCCGGGCGGTCATGGCCGGGCTGGGGGCGACGGTGCTGCCCCGCTCGGTCGCGGAACGGCTGACGGAGGGTTCCGAGCTGCGGATGGCGCGGATCACGCCCGGGATCGAGGTGCATCTGTCGCTCGGGACGCCGTCCAGCCTGCCGTTGTCGCGGGCCGCCGAATGCGTCCGCGACCTGCTGCGGTACGTGGTGACCAGCACGCTGCTGGCCCGGCGGTGACCGGGATCCGCGGCCGGGTCTGGCGCGACGGCCGACTGGTGGCCACCGACTTTCCGCTGGCCGAGTTGGACGGCCACCTGGCCGACGCCGCGGCGCTCACCTGGCTCGACCTGCGCGATCCGGAGGAGGCGGTGCTGGCCCAGCTCGCCTCCGAGCTCGCCCTCGACCGGCATGCGGTGGAGGACGCCGTCGCCCCGCGGGAGCGGCCCAAGGCGACCAGGCACGCCAGCCACACCTTCCTCACCTGCTACACCGCGACCCTGGTGGAGGGTGCGCAGGGCCTGCCGGCGCTCGCGGTGGGCCGGATCTCGGCGTTCGTCATGCCGCGCGGGCTGATCACCGTCCGGGTGGCCCGGGGCGCCGAGGTGGACATGGACCAGGTCGTCCGGCGCTGGGAGGACGACGGCCTGCTCGGCCACGGTGTCGGCGCGCTCGTGCACGGGCTGCTGGACGTCCTGGTCGACGGCCACTTCGACGCCGTGCAGGCGATGGACGACCGGCTCGAGGAACTCGAGGACCTGCTGTTCAGCGAGACGGTGCGCACCCGCGAGATCCAGGTGCGGGTGTTCGCGCTGCGCAAGGCGCTGGTGTCGCTGCGCCGGGTGGTGCTGCCGATGCGCGAGGTGGTCGCCGCCGTGATGCGGCAACGGCTGCTCGACGAGGCGGGGCCGTCCCGCGCGTTGGACGGCGAGTTCGCCGACCTCTACGACCACGTCCTGCGGGTCGCGGAGTGGACCGAATCGCTGCGCGACATGGTGAGTTCGGTCTTCGAGACCAACCTGTCCCTGCAGGACGCCCGGCTCAACACGATCATGAAGAAGCTCGCCTCGTGGGGCGCGATCATCGCCGTCCCGACCGCGGTCACCGGGTGGTTCGGCCAGAACCTGCCCTACTGGGGCTTCTCCGAACCCTGGGGGCTGTGGCAGAGCATCGTGCTGATCGTGATCGGCACGATCGGCCTGTACTGGCTGTTCCGGCGCAACGACTGGCTGTGACGGCCTGAGCCGGCCGTAG
>CALMIQ010000124.1 GCA_937863965.1 uncultured Micropruina sp. | reverse complement strand
AACAGCCATGCGCACCTCAACCACGATCCTCGGTCTCGGCGCCGCCCTGCTGATCCCGCTCGCGGCCTGCAGCAGCACCGCGGCCACCCCCAGCTCGGCGCCGATGGGCTCCTCGTCGAGCATGCCGATGGGCTCGCCGTCGATGGCCCCATCGATGTCCCCCTCGATGATGGCCCAGTTCGGGCCGGCCTGCGCCTCGGTGCCGAGCAGCGGCGCCGGTTCGTTCGAGGGGATGGCGAAGGATCCGGTGGCCACCGCCGCCAGCAACAACCCGGCGCTGTCCACCCTGGTCAGCGCGGTGAAGAAGGCAGGCCTGGTCGACAACCTGAACAACGCGACCGACATCACGGTGTTCGCCCCGACCAACGACGCCTTCGGCAAGCTGCCCAAGAAGGACCTCGACGCCGTGCTGGCCGACAAGGCGATGCTGACCGAGGTGCTGACCAACCACGTGGTGTCCGGCAGGCTCAGCCCCGACGAGCTGGCCGGCGAGCACGAAACCCTGGCCAAGACGAAGCTGACCGTCACCGGCTCGGGTGAGAACTTCATGGTCGGCAAGGCCACGGTGGTCTGCGGCAACGTCCAGACCGCGAATGCCACGGTCTACATCATCGACAGCGTGCTGCTGCCGAAGATGTGACCCGACTCGTGGCCCGAGGGCGCCACGACGAGTGGGGGGACGGCGCGCGTCTCAACCGGGGGTGAGACGCCAAGGCCGCTACCCGGGCCTTCGGGTCCGGGTAGCGGCAGCCGACTAAGGTCACAGGTGTGGAGGTGAGTCCGGTAGAGACGACGACCGACGCGGTCGCGGACGCCGTACGACGCTGCGCGGCCGGCGATCAGCAGGCAGTCGCCACCCTCTACGACCTCACCGCCGCCAAGGTGTACGGCCTGGCACTGCGCGTGTTGCGAAACCCGGCCCAGGCCGAGGAGGTCACCCAGGAGATCTACCTGGAGGCCTGGCAGAACAGCGGCGCCTTCCGTCCCGGCCGCGGCAGCGGACTGGCCTGGCTGCTGACCATCACCCATCGCCGCGCCGTCGACCGCGTCCGGTCGGCCCAGGCGGCCTCCCGCCGGGACACGGTCTATGGGCTGGAGGCCCTCGCCACCAGCCCGGTCGATCCGGCCGACCAGGCGATCGACACCGTGGCGGCCGAACGCGTCCGCAGCGCGATGCGCGGGCTGACCGACCTGCAGCGTGAAGCGCTGGAGCTCGCCTACTTCCAGGGGCGGACGCACACCGAGGTGGCCGCCGAGCTCGCGGTGCCGCTGGGCACCGTCAAGACCCGGATCAGGGACGGCCTGACCCGACTGAGATCGGTACTGGGGGGTGACTGATCGTGAATGACGAGCCGCACGACCTGGTCGGCGCCTATGCCATGGATGCCCTCGATCCCGAGGAGCGGCTGGCCTTCGAAGGCCACCTGCGCAGCTGCGCGTCCTGCCGGGACGAACTGGCCGGCCTCGGCGATGCATTGGCCGAGCTGTCCGCCGACTACGAGGTGGCCCCACCGCCCGCGCTGCGTGCCGCGGTGCTGAACGCGGTGGCGGACCTGGACGCGCCGTCTGCGGCCCAGCCGGCCGAGAGCACCGCGGGGGCGGCGGGCACGGCCGGCGAGCCACCGCTGCCGCGGCGCGCTGTCCACGAACCCGAAGCGGGGGCTGCTACGGAGCCCGCGAAAGAGCCGGCGGCCGCGCCGGTCACGCCCCTGCGTCCGCCGTCGACGACCGCCCGGCCCCGATGGCAGCTCCTGGTCGCAGCGGCGCTCGCCCTGATCGCCGTGATCGGCATCTCGGTCTGGCAGCCCTGGGTGCAACGGACGATCACCGCGGCCGACGTGCTGGCCGCGCCGGACGCCGTCCGGGCCACCAAGACGATGGACGGCGGCGCCAGCGTCACGCTGGTCCGCTCCGATCGACTCGGGAGGGCCGTCCTGGTCACCCACAGTCTGCCGCCCGCCCCCACCGGCAAGGCGCACCAGGCCTGGCTGCAGCATCGCAGCGGAGCGATGACTTCCGGCGGAATGATGCCCTCCGGCGCCGACGTCACCATGCTGCTCGAGGGCGACGCCCGGGACACAGTGGGGGCCGGGATCAGCATCGAGCCGCCCGGCGGCTCCGTACAACCGACGCTCGACGATGTGGTGGTGCTGATCGGGTTATGAGCCCGTTCCGCGTCCGCCGCTCGGTCACCGGCGTCCACGGTTCTGGGGCTAGGTTGGCTCGGGTGAAGTGGACCCTGGGGACGCCGCTGCCGCGCACGGTGGTGATGCTGGCGGTCTCGGCGTTCTTCGTGGCCGTCGGGTTCGGCGTGATGATCCCGGTGCTGCCGATCTTCGCCGCCTCGTTCGGGGTCTCGAACTTCCTGATCGGCCTGGTGGTGTCGGCGTTCGCCGGCATGCGGCTGGCGATCAGTCCGTTCTGCCGCCGGATCTCCGACCGGATCGGCCACCGCCGCACCATCGGCATCGGCATGTGGATCGTCGGGGTGTCGTCCGCGTTGTGCGGGCTGGCCGGCAGCTACACCGAACTGCTGCTGTGGCGGGCGGTCGGCGGCCTGGGCTCGGCGATGTTCACCATCTCGGCGACCGCGTTGCTGCTGGCCAGCGTGGGCCCGGAGCTGCGCGGGCGGGCCAGCGGCCTGTACCAGGGCGGCTTCCTGCTCGGCGGCATGACCGGCCCGGCGATCGGCGGCCTGCTGGCCGCGGTGTCGCTGACCGCGCCGTTCTACTTCTACGCCGGCACGCTGGTGATCGCCGGCACGATCGCCTTCACCCAGCTGCACGACCCGCCGGGCATGGCCGAGGCGGCCGCCGAGGCCCCGACCCGCTCGCTGGGCGAGGTGGTCGCGGACAGCCGGTTCCGGGCCGCCTGCCTGATGAGTCTGGGGCAGGGTTGGCAGAGTTTCGGCGTCCGTTCGGCGCTGGTGCCGATCCTGGTGGTGGGCGCGCTGCAGTCCGAGCCGTCCTGGGCGGGCATCGCGTTCGCCATCGCGGCGGTGGCACAAACCGCGGCGCTGCCGGCCGCCGGACGCGCCACCGACCTGATCGGACGCCGTCCGGTGATGATCGTCGGCGGGCTGCTGTCGGCCGCGTCCACGCTGGCAACGCCGTTCGCGCCCAGCCTGCAGGTGCTGATCGTGCTGCTCTGCATCTACGGGGTGGGTTCCGCCGCGCTCGGCACGGCCCCGACCGCCGCGCTCGGCGACGCCACCAAGGGTGCCGGCAGCCAGCCGGTCGCGATCTACTCGATGGTCGGCGACATCGGCGCCATCGTCGGTCCGCTCGCGGCGGGCGTCCTGGCCGACCACTGGGGCATGGGCGCCGCATTCGGCTCCGGGACGGCCATCCTGCTGGCCGGTACGGTGGCCGCGGCGATGATCCCGGCCCGGCTCGACGTACGGAGCCCGGCTCGACAGGAGGAACAGTGAACCCGAAACCGCTGGCTGAACTGGTCGCCCCCGACTGGGCGGACGCGCTGCAGCCGGTCGCCGGGAGGATCGCCGCCATGGGCGACTTCCTGCGCGCCGAACTCGCCGAGGGACGCGGCTACTTCCCCAGTGGCACCAACGTGTTGCGGGCGTTCAGCCGGCCGCTGGACGGCGTCCGCGTGCTGGTCGTCGGGCAGGACCCCTACCCGACGCCCGGGCACGCGGTGGGCCTGTCCTTCGCGGTGGCCCCGGACGTCCGCCCGCTGCCCCGGTCGCTGGTCAACATCTACACCGAGCTGAGCTCCGACCTGGGAATCCCGCCGGCCGTCCACGGCGACCTGACGGCGTGGTTCGACCAGGGGGTGCTGCTGCTCAACCGGGTGCTCACCGTCCGCCCGGGAACCCCCGGATCGCACCGCGGCAAGGGCTGGGAGGAGGTCACCCAGTGCGCCATCGAGGCCCTGGTGGCCCGCGGTGGCCCGCTGGTGGCGATCCTGTGGGGCCGGGACGCCCAGAACCTGCAGCCGATGCTCGGCGACGTGCCGGTGATCGCCTCGCCCCACCCCTCGCCCCTGTCCGCCCGCTCCGGTTTCTTCGGGTCGCGTCCGTTCAGCCGGACGAACGCCGCGCTCGCCGCCCAAGGTGCCGACCCGATCGACTGGGAACTCCCCCGGCCGGACTGACGGGGACGGTTCTTTCTCGTTCGAGATTCGCACGCCGGGGACAGTTCTACTTCGTTCGAGATTCGCACGCCGGGGACGGTTCTCCTCGTCCGGTTCAGGGGACGGTTCCTTCCGGTTCAAGGGACGGTTCCTTGAACCGTTCAGGG
>CALMIQ010000123.1 GCA_937863965.1 uncultured Micropruina sp. | reverse complement strand
GTTAGCATGGACGTCATGACCACGGCCGACCTGATCTACGACCCGAATGAAGTCGGGTCAGAGCTGGTCGTCACCTGCCTCATCTCGCAGAGTCCCCGAGCAGGCGACAGCACGTTCGACCCACAGCCGAGCGACATGTTGCTCGTGACCGACGTCGACGGCGAAGATCTGTGGGCTCGAGTGGTGCGACGCGACGGCAACCAGGTCTCCGTGCAGTTGATCGTTCCCGAGTTGCACACCGCGCCGAGCAGCGCCTCGGTCTAGTGCCGGGCCCTTCGATCGCCGAACTGCGAGCTGCCCGCGTTCGGCTGGTCGACGCCATTGAGGACCATCTGATCAGGACTGACGCCTGGTGGCTTCCAGAATCGTCATCGCCGTGGCCTACGACACCGGACACTGAGATCAGAATCGAGATCCCGGCATTCGCCAGGATGACGGCGGGTCAGCCGGATGAACGCGGATCAGCAGGGATGACCGGAAGCTGCGAAACGACCAGGGCACCATTCGTTCTCCCGGCGAACGCCGGGATCTGGGAGTCGAACTCCTCGATGACCTGCAGCTCCTCGTTCATCGCCTGGTTCAGTTCCCGCAACACCAGCCTGATCCGGTCGTCGTCCCATTTCATGGCGGCGATCTCGTCGCTACCGGTGAGGATGGGCAGGGTGAGCCGGTCCCTTGTCGCCTCGTAGCACCCGAACGCGTCGGCCTCCGCTGCGTCCCCGGCGAGCACCCGGACGACCGCGCCGGCCAGCAGTTCGGCGTCCCGGAGTGCGTCGGTCAGGCCGTGCGCACTGATCGGGTCCTTCCACGATCCGGCATCGCCGACCAGGGCCCAGCCGGGTCCCCAGGGCGTGCGCAGGTGTCCAGGCTGGCCGACGAACGTGCGGACGGGCGAGGTCAGCACCGCCGAGCGCAACCGCTCCTCGAGGTCTGGCGAGGCGTCGGCGACCGCGCGCTCCAGGGTGGCGCGTCCCCCGCGTCCGAGGCGTTCGGGTCGCTGGGCGACGAACACGCAGGTGGCATCGTCGTTGGTGGGGATCAGCCCGGCCATGCCCGACGTCCGGTATGCCCATTCGTAGCCCGCGCACGGCAGCCCCCGGTAGTACCCGTACGCGCACGCCGTCGTGGTGTTGGCCCGGTGGGTCGTCGAAGCCCCCACCAGGCGGGCCAGCGTCGACCGGCGTCCGTCGGCCCCGATGACCAGTGGCGCGTGGATCGCCTCCACCAGGCCGGTGCGGTCGCGGACGTCGACTCCGATCACGCGGCCCGCGCGGGTGCGAAGGCCGATCAGCGTCTTGCCGTATCGGACGACGGCGCCCGCCTCCCGGGCGGCCGCGACCAGAGTCGGGTCGAGCACCGTTCGGCGCGGCGCGTAGAGGGCGTCGATGCCGACGCCTGGCTTGATCGGCACCCAGATCGACTCGGTGGCGTAGTGGAAGGTGGTTTCGCGGATCGCGGGGGTGCTGGCCCGGATCACCTCGTCCAGCAGGCCCCAGCGCCGCAGCTGCACCACGGCGCCGCGCATCAGCGCGTGCGTGGAGAGGGTGTCGGTGCCCGGGCGGTCGCGGTCGACCACGACGACCGACAGCCCGGCACGGGCCAGCAGCAGGGCGGTGGCGGCGCCGGCGGCCCGGGCACCCACGACCACGACGTCCGCGCATGTGTTGGTCATGATGCCTCCCTTCTCCGGGTCGCCGGCTCGGTCGCCGATCAACCGGCGTCCACCTCGATGGACACGGGGACGCCGTTGGTGATCACATCGAGCACGGCCGAGCGGGCCATCGACTGATCGAGGACGCGGCGCAGCGCCTCGGGGTCGTCCCCACGCAACCGGAACGAAACCCGAATGCCCTGGAACCCGTTGCGCACCGACGGGTCCAAGCCCAGCAGGCCGAGCAGGTCGATGTCCCCCTCGACCGTCGAGCTCACCTCGGTGAGCCGGACGCCGCGGGCGGCCGCGATGTTGGCCAGCCCGGCCGTCAGGCAGGCGGCGAGTGCATGCAGCAGGAATTCGACCGGGGTCGAGCCGCGGTCCTGGCCGGTCAACACGGCCGGGTGGTCGGCGTCGTAGCTGCGCGGTTCGACGTGGGTCAGCTCCTGCATGGCGCCGTAGAACGAGTGGATGGTGGTGCGGCTGTTCGTGCCGCTGATCCACTGGTTGTCGGCCCGGAACTGGAAGGCCGCGATCTGCGGATTGGCCTTCACGGCATCGAGAGTGGCGAACAGCGTCTCGACATCGACGCCGTTGCGGGCGGGCTGGTCGGTGATGGTCATCGTGGGCTCCTCCTGGTGAACGACTGTGTCCACCACTGTCACCGCCACGGGAGCGGCGCACATCCGGGGCGGGTACGGAACTCCGGCCTCCGTGGAAACCACCGAGCGGGGCC
>CALMIQ010000122.1 GCA_937863965.1 uncultured Micropruina sp. | reverse complement strand
GTAGGCTGGGCCGATGCAACGCCGGTTCGCGATCATCCTCGGCGGCGGACGTTCGGCGCGGATGGGACGCGACAAGCGCGCCCTGGTCCTCGGCGGACGATCCCTGCTGGCGCTCGCCGTGGACGCCTGCGCCGCGCGCAACCGGATCGTCGTGGTGACACCCGACCTGCCCACGGACGTGGACCCGAACCGGGTGGTGCGCGTCCTGGAGGACCCGCCGTTCGGTGGCCCGGTGGCCGGCATCGCCGCCGGGGTCGCGGCCCTGCCGCCCGCACAGCCGCAGGACGAGGTACTGCTGCTGGCCTGCGACCTGCCGCGGGTCGCCGACATCGTCGCCGTCCTGGACGGCCTCCCGCTGGTCGAGCCGGTCGCGGCCACGACCCTCGCGCCGCCGGTCGAGCCTGCCGGAGCCGAGGCGCGCCCGGACGGCGTCTGCCTGCTCGATGCCGAGGACTACCCGCAGTACCTGGCCGCCCGCTATCGCCGCGCGGCGCTGGAATCCAGGCTGGCCGCGGTCGGTGACCCGCGGGCGCAGTCCGTCCGGCGGCTGATGACGGGACTGGACCTGCTCCGCGTTCCGGCGTCCGGCATCACCGCCGACGTCGACACCCCCGGCGATGCCGCGGCGGCCGGGATCGACGGCTGACCCGGCCCGGAAAGCCAGCAGATACTACGCAATTCTCCCCGTGGTTCCCGTCCGGTACGAGGTCGAGACTGACAAGGTGCGCCACACCCTCCAGGAGGCTGCCGTGTCCGGATCCACCGAACTGCCGGGTAAGAAGCTGAAGCGCCCGGCAAAGGCCGCGCGAGTCGCCGCCGCGGCGAAGAAGCCGAAGGCCGCCCGCGTCGAACCACGCGCGCGGACAGAACAGGAGGTCCGGCTGGAAGGCTCGGCCGCCGCCGGCGTCCGGCCCGTCGAACGGCGGCAACCCGCCGAACGCGCACCCGTGGAGCGTCAACCCATCGAACAACCGGTGGAGCGACGGCCCATCGAACGCATCCCGGTCGAGCGCGAACCCGAGCGCGAACCCGAACGGCAGCCCGAACGCGACCTCCCGATCGGTGGCGACCGTCCGTTCGAGCGCATCCCGCTGGAACGCATACCGATCGGCAGAACTCCCCCGATCATCGCCCGGCCGACCCTCGACCCGCGCGTCCCGATCGAGAAGCTCGACCCGATCTGGCGCATCCCGAATCGCGTGCCCGACCTGGGCGAGCAGGCCGTCCCACCGGCGAAGCAGATCCAGCCCGAGCACACCTTCGAAGTGATCCGCTCGGCCGACCTGGTGTCGTTGACCGTCAGCGCCAGCGGCTTCGATCTGGCCGACGGCGTCCTCACCGCCCGCGACCCAGGGCCGGGCCTGCTGATCTACTCGTTCCCCTTCCAGCACCTGGGCGAGAAGGCGTACTACGAGGGGCTGCCGTCCCCCATCCCCAACCCGCTGCACCCCGACCAGCCACCGCAGCAGAGCAGCGGCGGCGTGGAGACCCCCGACACGCCCGTCCCCGGCGTCCCCGCCCGCGGCAGCCGGGTGGTCGTGGCCGCGCCCGCCGGCGCGACGGTCGAGGTCAGCACCGCCGGCTTCCTGGACGCCCTCAGCCGCCACCCGATGGCCGTCCACCCGCTGGCCACCCCCGGCCCAGCGCGCGGCCTGGTGTTCTTCGACCCGGGACTGCTTCTCGTCCTGCGCAACGCCGGGCTCCTGACCGCCGCGGGCGGCGACGGCCAACCGGCCGCCCACACCGTCGAACTGCAGCCCGCCGGGACGACCTTCGCGACGGCCCAGGTGGCCCGCACCCTCGCCCAACTACGGCGGACGCTCGGCACCGTCGAGGAACGCGCCTCGGTCGGCGACCTGGTCGCCGACTGGCGGGTGCCCGGCCGGTTCTTCCCGCCGATCCTGCCCAACCCGCAGAAGCTGAGCCGCCCGGCGAGTGCCGGCGAGACCGCCATCGAGGCGCCGTTCCGGCTGATCATCTCGCCCTCGACCACCAGCGGCTGGACACATGCCGACGCCCCCGTCCCGGACGCCTCGGGCAGCGCCGTCGAGCTGTGGCACACCCGGCTCGGACGCCGCGGCGGCGACACCGTGGTCGAGGGACCCGAATGGATCCGCGCCGTCTGGGCCCGCGACCGGGAGAAGTTCCCGAACTGGCCGACGGTCGAGATCCCGCAGGGCGAGGACCCGTACCGGATGTCGCTGAACCCCAAGGACCGGCACATGATCGTGCGCCAGTCCAGCGAGACCTGGGCCCGCGACCGGGTCAAGATCACCGACCCGGCACCGATCGACGCCACCCGGCTGTACCTGTCCAGCCTCGGCGCCTGGCTCGACCTGCACGCGTTCTGGCAGACCCTGCCCTGGTCGAACCAGGCCATGGCCTCCATCCTGTCCTGGGACCATGAGGCCCCGATGGGCCGCGACCAGTACGTCCGGGTCACCTATCCCGGCTACCTGTTCCCGTTCGGCCACAAGGCAACCCTGGTCAAGGTCACCGAGCGCAAGATCAAGGACAAGGCCAACCCCAAGGCGATCCTCTACCAACGCAAATTCATCGTCGTCGGCGAGCCGGTGAAGACCTACTCGGCCCTCAACAACCCGTTCAAGCGAGTCGAGATCGTGCCCACCATCACCCCGACGCTGTCCCCCGACCCGGGCGCCGCCCAGGACACCATGTTCGTCCCGAACGTCGGCAATGCCCCGTTCCAGTTCGTGCTGCACTGCATCGACGCCGACGACCGCGAGGTGAAACTGCCCACCCCGCTGGTCTGGGTGGCCGAGCACTACAAGCCGCCGTTCCCGGCCGGGAAGAGCCCGGTGGACGCCTTCGCCGCGGTCGGCGAGATCCCCGGCCTGGGCCAGAACGTCTCCTTCGCCCCCTCCGAACCGGGCGGCGTCGACAACGCCGTGCCGACCGTCGGACTGACCTTCACCGGCACGCCGCAGCTCGGCACCTCGGTACCGAACCTGGTCACCGCCCGGGCCACCATCCCCGCCGTCGAACGGATGCAGCCGACCGGCCCGCAACAGATCAAGTACGCCGCCGCCTGGCTGAGCAGCGGCTTCGGCGCCGGCAACCCCGGCCAGGTGTGGGCCGAGCTGACGGCGCCGACCAAGCTCGGCTTCGGCTCGGGTGGCGCCTCCACCGGCGGCGCCGGCGGTTTCATCGCGCCGTCGCTGCCGATCGCCGGGCTGTCCCGCAAGCAGGGCCCGGTCGGTGACGTCGCCGGGGTCGCGGCCGGCGACTTCGACCCGGTCGCCTTCCTCGGCAGCGCGCTGCCGAAGCTGTTCGGCTTCGTCTCGCTGCTCGACATCCTGGACGCCGTCGGCGTCGATCTGAAGGACGCCCCCTCGCTCGTCAGCGAGTCGCTGGCGAAGGTCGAGGCGCTGATGGCCGACCTGAAGGCGCTGAAGAAGGAGATCACGGACGCCGCCGCCGAGGCCCAGCAGGCGCTCACCCGCGCCCAGCAGACCGCCAACGACCTGGTCGATCAGGGCCGCAACGCGCTGGCGAACGAGGTGCTGGCCAAGGCCAACGACGCCGTCAGCTCGGCGAACGACCTGGTCAACGGCGTGATCGGGGCCGCGGACGGCGTCCTGCAGGCGATCATCGACGCCCCCGACGATCTGGCGACGGCGCCCGGCAAGCTGGCGACCGCGCTCACCAACCTGGCCGCCGCCCTCACCAACGTCGAGGCCGCCGCGGCCAAGCTCAGCCCGCTCGCCAACAACCGCCTCACCGCCCTGACGAAGACGCTGCGCGCGGCGGCGTCCGATGTCGCGATGGTGCAGTCGGTGATCGACTTCGTCCAGGGCATCGCCACCGCCGTCGCCGAGGCCCGGTTCTCCTTCACGTGGCAGCCCAAGCTGAAGTCGCTGATGGTGGCCGGCAAGCCGCTGCTCGAACTGCCCGAACGCGGCCTGACGCTGGCCGTCGAGGGCCAGGCCGGCGCCCAGCCGAAGGCCGACATCCTGGCCGAGCTGCGCGGCTTCGCGCTCACCCTGCCGCCGGGCGAGCCGATGATGCGGCTGCCGTTCGACCACCTGATGTTCAAGGCCGGCAGCTCCGGCAAGGTCGAGGTGGACGCCTCGGTCGGCAACATCGAGTTCATCGGCATCCTGAGCTTCATCGAGCGGATCAAGCAGTTGATCCCGCTGGACGGCTTCTCCGACCCGCCGTACGTGGACGTCTCGCCCGAGGGCGTGGTGGCCGGCTTCACCCTGGAACTGCCGAACCTGGCGATCGGCGTGTTCAACCTGTCCAACATGTCCCTGGCGGCCGACGTCCGGGTGCCGTTCCTCGGCGACATCGTCTCGGTCGGCTTCGGCTTCTGCACCCGGGAACGTCCGTTCACCCTGGCGGTGCTCTGCCTGGGCGGCGGCGGCTGGTTCGGCATCCGGCTCTCCCCGCGCGGGCTGGAGGTGCTGGAACTCGGCCTGGAGGCCGGCGCCTACCTGGCGATCAACCTCGGGGTGGCGTCCGGATCGGTGTCGATCGCGCTCGGCATCTACCTGCGGATGGAGGCCGACAAGGGCTCGCTGACGGCCTACTTCCGGCTGCGCGGCGAGGTGGACGTGCTGGGCCTGATCAGCGCGTCGATCGAGCTGTACCTGTCGCTGACCTACGACTTCCCCAGCGGCAAGATGACCGGCACCGCCACCATCACCGTCAAGGTGAAGGTGCTGTGCTTCTCCGGGTCGGTGTCGATCACCTGCCAGCGCAAGTTCGCCGGCAGCAACGGCGACCCGTCCTTCGCCGAGGTGATGGGCGTGCAGCCCGACTTCACCTCACCGCTGTGGTCCGAGTACTGCCTCGCCTTCGCCCAGGAGTGAATCATGCGTGAACAGTTCACGGTCGTCGCACTGCCCTACTCGTGCGATCCGGACGCCGATTTCCACGTCTCGTTGTTCGTCGCCCCCGACATCGAGGTGGACGACCCGCGCGACACCCTGGCGGTCACCGAGCTCTTCCTGCACTGGACGAAGGCGCTGGCCAACGCGAAATTCGTGCTGGAGGACGACAACGGCGAGATCGACTGCACCCCGCTGCTGGACGCCATCGAGGAGGGCCTGTGGGAGGAGGTGTTCCCCGAGCAGACCCCGGTCACCAGCTATGTGCCGCCGGACTGGAAGCAGCACCCGTGGCGCACCTTCCACCCGGGCCTGACCACGGGCGTCGCGAAGGCGGTCAACCTGCTGTCGACGATGGCCAACGGGGTCGAGCCGCCGACGGTGCAGCAGGTGCCCTGGTTCGGCACCGAGGTGTTCGGGCCGCTCGCCGGCGGCGGCGAGGGCCGGCAGCGGATCAACCCGCTCGACCTGGTCGGCCGGTTCGAGACCCAGCAGACCGAACGCCTGGACGCCGCCTGCCGCGAGCGCGTCCCGCTGGCCGAGTTCCGCACCCCGCGGGAGTACTTCAACGTCCAGCCGAATCTCGACAACGCGCCGGGCGGGCCGGGCATGGCGATCGCCCAGCTGGCGCTGCACCAGGCCCGCCGGTTCTACTCCCATCCCGAGGAGGAGACCGACTACCAGCGGCGACCCGACCCCGACGACCCGGGGCCGCCGGAGCCCGAGAAGCAGATTCCCGACTTCCACGCCCGGGTGTCGCTGATCAACGACCACGGACCGCTGCAGCGCAAGCTGGGCCTGGTGGTCGACCTGAAGGCCGACACCGCCCGGCTGCTGAAGAGCCAGTGGCTGCTCGGCCGCATCCTGATCGACGGCCGCCCCGAGGCCACCAAGGTCGTCCGGGTCTCCTGCCGGGCGGTCGGGCGCGCCCTGACCACGCGGGCCGAGAACGAGGCCGCCTGGATCAACGGACGCCTGCCGGTCGGCAACGCCGACGCCTTCGACATCCTCGACGTGGACGCCGACGGCGCCGCCCTGAAGACCGAGCTGTACCTGTCGTCCTACCTGCGCACCGCCGCCGCGGCGCTGCAGGGGGCGCCGGCGAACGCCGCACCGCCCGCGCTGCGCTCGATCGGGCTCACCCTGGCCCGCCGCGACAACGCCGCCACCACGGCGTCCGCGATGGACCGGCAACGCTCGATGCTCGATTCGGTGCGCGACCAGCCGCCGAACCAGTCCGCGGCGAACGCTCCCCTGCTGACCACCGAGGACGTCACCCAGGGCGTCCGGATCGAGGTGCACGACGACGCGACCAAGCTGTGGCGCTCGTTGCACCAGGTGCGCGTCCGGGCCGAGGTGGTCGGCGGGCGCACCCTGGAGTTCGACGACGTCGCGTTCCTGCAGGAGACCGCCGCCACCCATTCCGGCAAGGACAAGGCGCCGGTGCACGTCCACGAGGCGGTGTTCGGCTGGGACGGCTGGAGCCTCTCGGCGGCCCGCCCGGCGCTGCCCGTCGTCCATGAGGGCGGCGAGGAGAAGGTGGTCACCGATCCGCAGCCGCCGGACGACCCGTCCACCCCGGTGCTGATCGAGCGGCGCGCGGCGCCCGGTTCGCTGCCCCGGCTGCGGTTCGGACGCCGCTACAGCTTCCGCGCCTGGGCCGTCGACCTGGCCGGCAACTCCCGGCCGCACCGGGTCGGGCCCGTGTCGCCGGCCGACGTGCCGCCGGCCCCGGAGGCCGAGGCGGAGGCGCGGGTGACGGCGAACCTGAGCGGGCTGCGGGACTTCACCGCGACGTCCGTGCAGCGGCTGCGGGCCGGCCTCGTCGCCGCCCCCGCGGCCGCGGAGCCGACGATCGACGCCGCGCAGGGTGAGGGCGGGCTGCGGTTCGCCGAGGTGCTGCCGCAGATCGTCGGACGCCTCCAGGTGGTCCGCGGCGAGCAGGCCGCCCGTCCGGTCGCCTCGGCGCTGGCCGAGGTGCGCAGCGCGCTGGCGTCCGGGCTG
>CALMIQ010000121.1 GCA_937863965.1 uncultured Micropruina sp. | reverse complement strand
GGGGCGTCCAGCCGGAACTGGCCGCTCATCCCGAGGTGCGCCAGCAGGGCGTCCCCGTCGGTGAACGGCAGCCACAGGTATTTGCCGCGCCGCCGCGGCTCGGCGAAGGTGCGTCCGGTCAGGGTGGCGGCGAAGTCGTCCGGGCCACCCGGGTGGCGCCGCACCGGACGCGGGTGCAGCACGGTGACCGCGTCGATCCGGCGTCCGGTGACGATGCCGGCGAGACCGGCGCGGACGGTTTCGACCTCGGGCAGTTCGGGCACCCCGCGATTCTGCCATCCGGCGCGGGTCAGGCCGTCGCGTCCGACCGCTGCCGGAGGATCCACCGCGCCGGATGATCCGGGTCGGTGACGTAGCGGCAGACCAGGCCGGTGTGCACCCGGTCGTGCAGATGCCGCGCCAGCCACGGGTCGGTCTCGCCGATCCGGGCCAGCGCGGCGACGATCGCCTTCCGGACGGCGACCCGGGCGCGTTCCGCGGACGACCCGGTGACCCGGTGCCGGCCGCCCAGCCCGGTGCCCCTGGCCAGGTAGGACGCGATCGCGTCCCGCTCGTCGGCCAGCTCGGGACGGTCGCCGTCGGCGAGTTCGGCGTCCAGCCGGGCCAGCCGGGCGCGCAGGAAGCGCCGGCTCTCGTCGTCCAGCACCTCCAGGTCGGCCTGCTCGACCACCGCGCCGACCAGCGTGAGCGCCTCCACGTCGCGGTCGGCGTGCTCCAGCAGGACGTGCAGGTGGGCGAGGCCGCGCATCCGGGGCAGGACGAAGGTGGCGCCCTCGCGTCCGACCAGCCAGAGCCCGCCGGGCTGCTGATGCAGGTGGACCGTCACCGGCCCGGCAACGGGCCCGGGGCCGGCGGACGCCCCGGGCGCAGGCAGCGACCGGTCCAACCGATCGCGCCACCAGGCGGCACCGATCCGCTGGTAGGTGGCCCGGGCGGCGACCCGGTGCCGCTCGGCCGCCTCCCGGTCGCCCAGCAGCGCGTACGCCCGGGCCAGTGTGTCGTCGGTCATGCCGTGCCACATCACCGCGCCCGCGTTGACCACCGAACGACCGCCGTAGGGGGCGAGCAGCGCCAGCGCCGCCTCGACGACGGCCTCGTCACCGACCGCCAGCGCTCCTTCCAGGACGCATTGCACGGTCAACAGCCAATCGCTGTCCCGCGGCAGCCGGGCCAGCACGTCGGCGGTGAACGGGCCGATCATCGCGGCGACCTCGTCGAGGCGTCCGGCTCCGAGCCAGATCACGGCCGCCTCGGCGCGGATGGCGGATACGCCGAACTCGACCGCGTGGGACTCGTAGACCGGCGCCATCGCCGCACAACCGTCCGCGTCGCCGGTGAAGAGCGCGGCGTAGCCGGCCATCGACTGCAGTACCGCCCAACCGTCCGGTATCACCGCCGCCTCGGACGCCGCGGCGGCCCGCTGGATCAGCGGCTGCGCCAACTCGCCGCGTCCGCGCAGCAACTCGATCGGCAGCCGCCGGCTGGCGGCGAAGAACTCCGCCCTCGGTGACTCGTCGGCCAGCAGTTCGATCGCCCCCATCGCCCGGTGGATCGCCGGCAGGTCGAGCACCTCCCACGCCACGGTGAGCGTCCACAACTGGGCCTGCAGCCGGGCGTCCGGATCGGCGAGGTGTGCGGCGGCGTCGGCGAGGCGGGCCGCCCAGTCCCTGCGCAGGGCGAGGTCATCGGGACCCCAGTGGGTCACCAGGGCGGCGTCCAGGGCATCGGCCAGCAGCGCCGGATCATCGGCCTGGGTGGCCAGGTGCAGCGCCTCGATGGCGAACGGACGGGCCCGGCGCGGCTCGTTGGCGTAGGCCCAGCAGCGCGCCAGCGCGGCCGCCAACCGGCCGCGCGGAAACGGGTCGTCGACCAGGTCGTAGACGGCGTGCAGCCGGACGGGCAGCGAACCCGGGGTCAGGTTGTAGCGCTGGCCTCGGGCCTGTCCGAGCACCGCCCGGACTCGTCCCGACAGGTCGCCGCCGGCCTCGGCCGCGGCGTCCGCCCGCCCGAACAGCGCGATCGCCGCCGGACCGTCGCCGCCGGCCCACGCCAGTTCGGCACGGGCCAGCAGCGACTCCGCTGACGGCTCGCCGGCCATGGGATGACGCTACTCCCGGGGCGCGGCGAACGCATCGGGATCGACGACGATCAGCTCGCCGACCCGGCCTCGGCCATCGCCTCGATGTTGCGTCCGATGACCTCCATCACCGGCTGCAGGTCGGACGTCCGGCTGAACTCGACCACGGACGTGCCGGCCGCGATCAGCGGGCTGTGACCCGGCGCCGCCACGTAGGCGTCGCCCGCGACATAGGTCTCCTCGTGGTCGGGCCAGCGGAAGGTGAGCTGTCCAGCGAGAACGTAGCCGAGGTGCTGGCAGCTGCAGACGTCGCCGGGCAGGCCGCGGAAGTAGGGGGTCACGTCGACGTCCTGCTTGAAGGTCTCGAACGCGACGGTGTGGTCGTCGAGTTCGGCGTAGCGGCCCTCGACGATGGGCAGATCGATGCCGACCGGGGTGGTCGAACGGGATGCGCTGGGCATGATGTCCTCCTCTGGTTGTGAGCGGGTTGCTCACCCATGAGGCGTGACCTCCGGCGTCACGATGTAACCGGCGGCGGAACCGGCACCCGAGGCATCCCGGTGCTGCTTGCGGACGGCGGACGGCCGGTTCCTCGATCGACCGATTCTGATGCCGATTCGGCCTGCCCGGGGCCGTTCCTCTAGACTGAGCGCCGAGGGGAGTACTTCTCGTCCTGCTCGGTCAATACGGCGCCGTCGGCGCCTCGGGTAGGAGGCCACGGCTAAGGAGACCTCGACCGCCTACCGAGGACTCCGCTTATGGTCATCGACTCCATCGGCACCCCGCTCTCCTGGGGCGTCACCATCGCCGCCGTCCTGCTGCTGCTCGTGCTCGACTTCGTGGTCACCCGCAAGCCGCACGAGGTCGGCATGCGAGAGGCGATCGGCTGGTCGACCTTCTACATCGCCCTGCCGCTCGCCTTCGGCGTCTGGGTGTGGGCCGCGCACGGCGGCCAGCGCGGACTGGAGTACTACACCGGCTACCTGGTCGAGAAGACCCTGTCGGTGGACAACCTGTTCGTGTTCATGCTGCTGCTGTCGGCTTTCGCGGTCCCGAAGCGGCTGCAGCAGCGGGTGCTGCTGTTCGGGGTGGCCGGCGCGCTGGTGCTGCGCGGCATCTTCATCGCACTGGGCGCCCAGCTGATCAGCAACTTCTCCTGGGCGTTCCTGCTGTTCGGCGCGATCCTGCTGGCCACGGCCGTGAAGATGCTGCGGGACGCCGTCCGCGGCGACGACCACGCGGTGGACGTCTCGTCACTGCGTTCGGTGCGGTTCGTCCGACGCTTCGTGCCGGTGACCCACGACTATCGCGACACCGCGCTGATGGTGCGAGAGGAGGGCCGCACCGCACTGACGCCGCTGGCCCTGGTAGTGATCGCGATCCTGGCCGCCGACATCGTGTTCGCCGTCGACTCGGTGCCCGCGGTGTACGGGATCACCGGCGACCCGTTCCTGGTGTTCGCGACCAACGCGTTCGCCCTGCTGGGCCTACGGGCGCTGTACTTCGTGCTCGCCGGGGCCCTGTCGGCCCTGGTGCACCTGGGCTTCGGGCTGGCCGCCATCCTCGGCTTCATCGGCGTGAAGCTGGTGCTGCACTGGGCGCACACCGTGTGGCCGGCGGTTCCGGTGATCCCCACGCTGGCGTCCCTCGG
>CALMIQ010000120.1 GCA_937863965.1 uncultured Micropruina sp. | reverse complement strand
GCCAGAAGCCGTTCGCCGCCACCGTGAAGATCCGCTCGCCCACCCGCTGGGTGACCACGGCGTCCGTGTCGGTCGGGAACAGCCGGCCGCCCTCGCGGCTGACCACCCCGAGCAGTTCGGCCTCGCCTAATGGCGCGCGATCCGGACGCCCGGACGCCGTGCCCGGCGCAGCGTGCGCCACAGAGCGCGCCATTCCGCGCGCGCCGGCGGCACTCAGCGGCTCGGAGGCCCGCGTCGGGCTCGCCGGCGGCTCCACGGCGGACGGCATCGCCGGCTCGGCCAGCGGGCAACCGCCATCCGGCAGCGGCACCACCTCGTGGGAGCGGTGGGCGCGCAGCCCGAGGCGTCCGTGCGGATCGGTCACGAACCGCATCCGCACCCGCGAGCCCAGCACCGGCGGCACCTGTTCGACCACGCCGTCCCAGTCGATCCCGGCCAGCCGCTGCAGCTGCTCGGCCAGCACCCGGCGCTTCAGCTCGGCCTGGAAGGCGGGCGCCGCGTGCTGGAAGTCGCAGCCGCCGCAGCGGCCCGCATTCGGGCACGGCGGGCGCACCCGGTGCTCGGACGCCGTCAACACCTCGACCGTGTCGGCGCGCGCGAACCTGCGGTTGACGTCCCGCACCCGGGCGGTGACCAGCTCACCGGGCAGCGCGTGCCGGACGAAGACCACCTGGCCGTCCAGCCTGGCCACGCAGTGCCCGCCGTGCGCCACCGGGCCCACCTCCAGCGGACCGATCAGCTCGCCGACGTGCATCTCACTCCGAACCCAGGTGCTGCCCGGAGCGCACCGCCCCGGTGCCCGGACGCCGCCAGGCCGCCGGGTTGTCCCGCTTGGCCCGGTCGATGGCGAACCGGGACGAGGCCAGCAGGTAGGGCACCGAGGTGACCATCACCCCGGCCATGAAGTTCAGCCTGGCCTTCAGGATCAGCGCGGTCTGGTTGTGCAGCACCTGCTCCCACCAGTGCCCCACCACGTACTCGGGAATGTAGACACACACCACGTCGCGCGGATTGTCCGAGCGGACGCCCTTCACGAAGCTCAGCACCGGCGTGGTCACCTCGCGGTAGGGCGAGTCGATCACCCGCAGCGGCACCCCGAGATCCTCCGCGTACCACTGGTCGAGCAGCGCCCTGGTCTGGTCGGCGTCCACCGACACCGTGACCGCCTCGATCGAGCTCGGCCGGGACGCCCTGGCGAAGTTCACCGCCCGGACGGTGGGCTTGTTGATGCCGCTGACCACGATCACGGCGCGCACCCGGCTGGGCAGCACGTTGTCCTCCCCCGGCACCACGGCGATCTCGGCCTCGACCTTGCGGTAGTGGGTGTTGATGCCGCGCATCAGCGCGAAAAGCACCGCCATCGCCAGGATCGCGATCCAGGCGCCGAGCAGGAACTTCACCGCCAGCACGATGCACAGCACGACACCCGTGCAGGTCAGGCCGATCGCGTTCACGGCCCGCGAACGCTGCATGTGCCGGCGCAGCCGCGGGTCGGCCTCGGTCTTCAGGTGCCGCGTCCAGTGCCTCAGCATCCCGGCCTGGCTGACCGTGAACGACACGAACACCCCCACCACGTACAGGTTGATCAGCGCCGTCACGGAGGCGTTGAAGGCCAGCACCAGCCCGATCGCGGCAACCGCCAGCAGCACGATGCCGTTGCTGTAGGCGAGCCGGTCGCCGCGGGTGTAGAGCGCCTTGGGCAGGAAGCCGTCCCTGGCCAGGATCGAGCCCAGCACCGGGAAGCCGTTGAAGGCGGTGTTGGCGGCCAGGAACAGGATCACGAAGGTGGCGATGATCACGAAGTACAGGCCGGGCGCGAAGTCGTCGAAGACGGTGCCGGCCAGCTGGCCCATCGCGGTACCGACGTCGGCCTCCACCACCTCGCCGTTGGAGACGAAGTGACTGTGGCCGTCCGGGTCGACCAGCTTCAACCCCGTCAGGTTCGACAGCAGGATGATGCCGCCCAGCATCGACACCGCGACCGAGGCCAGCAGCGCCAGGGTGGTGGCAGCGTTGCGGCTCTTCGGCTCGCGGAACGCCGGGACGCCGTTGCTGATCGCCTCGATGCCGGTCAGGGCGGCGCAGCCGGACGAGAACGCCCGGGCCAGCAGCGCCACCATGGCGAAGCCGACGAACGGGTCGTAGGCGTCCGCGCCCACCACGTCGAGGTGCTTGGTCGGCGCCTCCAGGTTCTCGCCGAGCCCGAAGATCCGGTACAGCCCCCACCCCGTCATGCCCAGGACGGCCAGCATGAAGCCGTAGGTGGGGATGGCGAAGACGATGCCGGACTCGCGCACGCCGCGCAGGTTGATGCTCATCAGCAGCACGATCAGGCCGGCCGCGACCAGCCCCTCGTGACCCTCGATCCAGGGCAGCAGGGCCTTCGCGTTCTGCACCCCCGACGAGGTCGAGACGGCGACGGTCAGCACGTAGTCGACGAGCAGGGCGCTGGCCACGGTGAGGCCTGCGTTCGGGCCGAAGTTGACCGTCGCCACCTCGTAGTCGCCGCCCCCGGAGGGGTAGGCGTGCACGTTCTGCCGGTAGGACAGCACCACGATCAGCATGACGAAGGCCACCGCGACCGCGATCGGCCAGGAGTAGGCGAAGCCCACCACGCCGGCCATCGACAGCGTCAGCAGGATCTCGTCGGGGGCGTAGGCGACCGAGCTGAGGGCGTCCGAGGCGAAGACCGGGAGCGCGATCCGCTTCGGCAGCAGGGTCTCGCCGAGTTGCTTGCTGGCCAGCTTGCGCCCGACCAGCAGTCGTTTGACGGCACCGGAGATGCTCACGCCCGCCGACTATAAGCCTCCGGACCCCCAGTTGCACGCCGTTCACTATGACGGTTCACCTCGGCGGGGCTCCCGTGTATCGCCGCTGCGCTCCTCGACTCCGGTCGCAAGCGACCTCCCTATACTGATCGTCGGGCAAATCCGGCTCCACTAGTGGAGGTGCGATCCGTGCACATCGTGATCATGGGCTGCGGCCGCGTGGGAGCGTCACTGGCCCGCAGCCTGGAACGCCGCGGCCACTCGGTGGCGGTGATCGACGCCATCCAGGACGCGTTCCGGCGGCTCGGCCCCACCTTCCAGGGCAAGACGGTGAAGGGCATGGGCTTCGACCGCACGGTGCTGATCAAGGCCGGCATCGAACGCGCGGACGGCTTCGCCGCGGTCTCCAGCGGTGACAACTCGAACATCCTCGCTGCTCGCGTGGTCCGGGAGACGTTCGGCGTGCTCAACGTGGTGGCCCGGATCTACGACGAGGGCCGCGCCGAGGTCTACGAGCGGCTCGGCATCCCCTCGGTGGCGACGGTGCGCTGGGCGTCCGATCAGGTGCTGCGGCGGCTGCTGCCCGAGGGCGCCG
>CALMIQ010000119.1 GCA_937863965.1 uncultured Micropruina sp. | reverse complement strand
CCGCTGATGATCCAGGCGACCGTGATCGACTTGCGTCCCTTGGCGGCGTTGGCGGACCACTTGCTCGACGACGTCAGGTTCGGCACCTTCTTGGTCGCCTTGTTGATCTTCGCCAGCCATTCGGCCTTGGTGGTCTCGGTGGTGCCGGTGACGGTGACGATCTCCCAGCTGGACTTGCCGTAGTGCGGCCTGTCCTCGCCCTTCTTCAGCTTGCCGTCGTTGTCGTACCCGGCGGCCTTCGACCGGAGCTTCTTGGTCGAGGTGGAGTACTTGTCGACCTGGACCTTCAGCGTGACCTTCGTGGCGGCCGGAGGCGGTGGTGGCGGGCATTCCACCTCGACCTTGGTCTCGCGATCGCGCTGGTCGATGAAGGTCCACTTCTCGCCGGGGAGGTCGGTGGTCCAGTTGGCCTCGCCCAGGGTGCTGGACTCCCCGCCGCCGGGCAGGTAGTAGCTGGTCTCGTCGGGCGTCGCATCGCCGTTGCCGACCTTGCGGCTGTCCACCTCGCGGGTGGAGGTGTCGCCGCCGGGGTCATCGGTGGACCAGTCGGACCAGGGCCCCCAGTCGGTGTAGCCGGCGTCGGTCTCGACCTTCTCGGCGTAGTACGGCACGGACACGCTCGGCCCGCCATAGACCGTCAGCGGCACCGATCCCTTCGGGTTGCCCTCACTTCCGCCGACGAGGTTCTCCGGGACGCCGGCGGCGCCCCAGACGATGTTGATGATGACGTCGGGGATCTGGTGCCAACCCTCCGACTTCACCCAGTGCCCGGCGACGGTCTGGCCGTCCACCTTCGTGGTGCCTCCGCCGACGAAGTCGTAGCCCTTGACGTACTTGACCTCCTTGGAACCGTAGAGCTTGGTGCGGCTGCGGAACCGGTACTCGGTCCTGAAGGTCTCCTTCTCACCCGCGATGACCCGCTTGTAGCGGGCCTCGTGAACGACCGAGATGGAGTAGCAGACCTCCGGCTGCTGCGCGGACGCGGTCGGCGTGGAAATGACGAGAGAGCCGCCCAGAATGGCAACGACGGCCACCGCCCCGATCACCTTGTTCATTTCTTCTCCTTTGAAAAACGGGGATCGAATTGAGTTCTCGGATCGGGGGACGTCCGTGTCTCTTTCCTGCGGCCAGACTGCTCCTTCCAGTACGAGTTCTGCTCGGGCGGCGATCAAGGTCGGCTCGAGGAATCATCGACACCGCTGCAGCATTCCTCGAGCGTTTCTCGAGGCGCTCGGCCCATCCCGGCCGCAGCGACAATCGGCGCGGTCGCGTCCGCGCACGCCGATGGGCCGACTCACCGCTGGTGAGCCGGCTCCCAGAAGTCCACGAGGGCGCCGTTCGTGCCGCCGCCCGGGAGCGCTACTGCGGAAGCTCCTTGAGTCCGGCGGCCCGGGCGGACGCGTCGGCGAGCTCGATCCCGGCGCCGGCGTACACGTTGAACGCGATCGGGACGCCGTGCTCGCGGGCCCAGAGCACCTCGTCCTCGTAGCGGGCGACGGTGGCCACCTTGCCGGTGAAGCCGCTCTCCCGCAGGCAGTCCAGGGCGGTGACGTTCGCGCCGTGCTGAGCCATCGCCAGCACCGCGATCCGCACCGACTCGCTGCGGGTCAGCCGGTTCCAGAAGTCCAGGTCGGTGGCATCGCCCTCGACCACGTGGCGGCCCTCCTTCACCTGCGACTCCACCCGTGCGGCGTCGTAGTCGACCCCGACGACCCGCAGCCCGAAGCCGTCGCGCAGCCGGTCGTAGGCGGCGGTGCCGATCCGTCCCATGCCGATCACCACCACCTCGGCGTCCCCGGCGTCCGCCGGCCGCTCCTCCGGGTGGAGTTCGTCGGGATTCCGGCGTGGCACCCGCTCGGCCAGCTTCTCCACGTACAGGTGGCCGCGTCCGTTCATCAGGGCCGCGAACACGAAGCTGATCGCCACCGCGATGGAGATCTCCACCAGCCAGGTGGCCTCCAGCATGCCCGCGCCGACCCCGTAGGACACCACGATCAGGCCGAACTCGGAGTAGTTGGTGAGGCTCAGGCCGGCGAGCAGCGACGTCCGGACGCGCAGCCGCATCAGCCACAGCAGCAGGATGTAGCCGATCGTCTTCGCCGGCAGCAGCAGCACCATGAACAGCGCGATCGCAAGGATGGGCAGGTCGGGCAGGCCGGTCAGCCCGATCGACACGAAGAAGCCGACCAGCAGCAGTTCCTTGAGGTGGAACAGCGACCGGGCGAGCTCGGACGACGACGGGTGGGAGGCCAGCAGGACGCCCATGATCAGGGCCCCCAGGTCGCCCTTCAGCCCGACGATCGAGAACAGGGCGTAGCCGGGGACGAGCGCCATCACGATGCCGAACAGGGACTGCATCTCGCCGTGACCGAAGCGGCCCCAGATCTTGCGCAGCACCCGCGACAGCGGCCACAGCAGCACCAGGGCCAGCGCCCACGGGCTGGGCCAATGGCCGCTGGTCACGGTCAGGAAGATGACCGCCGCGATGTCCTGGATGACCAGGATGCCGATCGCGACCCGTCCGTAGAGCGCGTGCGACTCGCCGCGCTCCTCGAGCACCTTGATCACGAACACCGTGCTGGAGAACGACAGCGCGAACGCCAGCAGGACGAAGGTGCGCAGATCCTGGCCGAACAGCATCGGCAGCCCGACCAGGGCGCCGAGCCAGAGAACGAGGGTGCCCAAAGCCACGCTGAGCACCAGATGGACCGACGCCGTCAGCCACACCTCGCGCCGGATCAGGGTGCGCAGGTTCAGCTTGAGACCGATCCCGAACAGCAGGATCGTGACGCCCAGGTCGGCGACCACCTCGATGGCCGGCAGATGCTCCACGTGCATCCAGTTCAGCACGAACCCGGCGGCCAGAAACCCGACCAGCGGCGGCAGGCGGACCACGACGGCGAGCAGTCCGAGCACCAGCGTCACGGCGAGATAGGTGGCGACAACGGTCACCGGGGAAGTTTGTCAGAGGGTCTGGACCGATGGGTAACCAGGCAGGGCCGAGCTGTGCGACGATGACTCACCCCCGCGGTGGGCGGAAACGCGTCGGCCACGGCGGGGGTGGCTGCAAGGGGGAGCCTGATGAACCGCGCATATCAACGCATCCTGGCCGTGGGAGTCGTCGCCCTGACGGCGCTGTGCGGGTCCGGGTGTGCCCCGCCGATTCCACACGAAGAGGTGCCGGACGGGTGGGCGCTGAACGTCCATCAGCCGGGGGAGTGGTGGACCCAGCCGTTGATCCCGCGCTCGGTGGTGATGCAGCGGTGCCCGCAGCGGTTCGGCTGGGCCTCCGACCCGGATCTGACCAGGGTCACGGCGCTTCCCCCCGGGACCAGCATCGAATACTCGTTCCTCACCGACGACTACCACTGCTCGATCGGTTGGTCGCAGCCCGCGTCCGAGGTGAAGGCCGCCGCGGCCGATCTGGCCACGGAGGTGGGCCTGCGCCGGATCTGTTCGTCCAGCGGGCTGCCGATGGACGCCGGATGGCGGTTCCTCGGCCACAAGCCGACCGAGGGAGTGGGCGACCTGCCCGACCCACGGGCATCCGGCATCGACACCTGGGACTCCACCACAGCCGCCTTCGTCGACGAATACGGCACCGTCGTCGGCTGCCTGGTGGATCACCTGGGTGAGGCCGGCACGACCCGGGCCGTGGACCTGTCGGTCGGCGCCGACGGGCCGACCACACCGAACGGCGCGGCCTGTCCCGTCGAGTCCCGCGACATGGCCCGCAACGACGACGGCGCCGTGGACGAGTACCAGCTGCGGGGGGCCGGCGCCGTCCGCGGCCAGGACGGACGCGTCCTCACCCGGGCGGCGACGCTGCGGATCGGCCTGGTCGGCGACAGTGTCACGACGTCGCATCCGGTCGTCGACGGCATCGCCATCGTGGACGCCAGGGTGAAGCCGAAGGCCGCCGTCCACTTCGAATGGGACGATCCGCCACCGGTGGAGGGGACGATCTACGACGCCGCCGGTCGCCTGATGGCAACCTGCCGCGGCTGAGCGGTCACTCCGGCCGGGCGGGCCGCTCGACGACGATGGTCACCTTGGTGATGACGGCGGCCAGCACGCCGACACCCAGCAGCAGCGGGGCCACCAGCGCGGTGACCGCCCCGACGGTCAGGCCCGCGTTGAGCGGGACCTCCAGGAGCGTCCTGCCGTTGCGCTTCAGGGTGATCCGCCGCACATTGCCCTCACGGATCAGGTCCATGATCTTGCCGACCACGTTGCCGAGGGTGACCTCGAACTCCTCGGTCCTGCCCTTGTCGGTCATCGCATTCACTCCACATCGGTTGGCGGGTCCATCCCATTCTGTAGCCCCGGCGCAAGGGGGGCTCGTCTAGGGTGGAAGCGTCCAGGACGCCCCAATCGCAGGAGGGCACGACATCAGCGCCGAGCAGTCCTCGCCCCGGCGCCTGGTGGAGAGGATCACCGAGTCGGTGCTTCCCACCCGGCACGGCACCTTTCGGATCGTCGGCTACCGCGCCGACGACGGAACCGAGCTGGTCAGCCTGTCCCAAGGCATCGAGGACGGACGGACGCAGGCGGACCCGCCCCTGGTCCGGCTCCACTCCGAATGCCTGACCGGGGACGCCTTCGGGTCGCGCCGCTGCGACTGTGGTGAGCAGCTGGACGCTGCGCTGGCCATGATCGCGGCGGCGGGCACCGGTGTGCTCGTCTACATCCGGGGCCATGAAGGGCGCGGCATCGGGCTGCTCGAGAAGCTCCGCGCCTACCGGCTGCAGGACCAGGGCCTGGACACCGTCGACGCCAACCTTCGGCTGGGGCACCCCGTCGACGGCCGCGACTACGGGCAGGCCGCCGAGATCCTGCACGACCTCGGCGTCGGCCGGATCCGGCTGGTGTCGTCCAACCCGGCCAAGGAGCGGGCGCTCACCGTGCTCGGCGTCACCGTCGTGGAGCGGCTGGGAGCGGCGCTGCCCGCCCGGCCGGAGAACGCGCGGTACCTGCTCACCAAGCGGCAGCGGATGGGGCACGACGACCGGGGACCGGCGGATGTGCTGCGTGCGCCGGTCGAGGCGCCG
>CALMIQ010000118.1 GCA_937863965.1 uncultured Micropruina sp. | reverse complement strand
GCGGCCACCGACCGACTGCCCCGGTTGTACGACACCGAGCTGATGCTGGGCGGCGGACGCGTCACCGGCTGGGCGGTCAACGGCCCGGACGAGCTGGCCGGGGTGGCGTCCGGTCTCGAACGGCTCCATGAGGCGCTCGACCCGGCCAACCCGCTGCTGTTCGCGATGGGCGACGGCAACCACAGCTTCGCCACCGCCAAGAGCATCTGGAACGACCTGCGGACGACCTTGCCGCCGGAGCAGTGGGCGGACCATCCGGCCCGGTACTGCCTGGTCGAGCTGGAGAACATCCACGACCCCGGTCTGGAGTTCGAGCCGATCCACCGCGTCGTGTTCCACACACCGCGAGCGGTGTTCGAGGCGGCGCTCGCCGACCAGTGCGCGGGGTTCGAGCGGGTCGCGGCGTCCGGGCCGGCGGAGGTGCTCGCGGCGATCGAAGCGCCGGGCACGCAGCTCTTCGGTTACGTCGACGAGGACGGCTTCGCGGTCTACCGGCTCGACGCGCCGCGGGCCAGCCTGGCGGCGGGCACCCTGCAGCGGGTGATCGATGCCCTGCTGGAGGCCGGACGGTCCGAGGTCGACTACATCCATGGCACCGACGTCACCGCCGAGCTCGGCAGCCTGCTCGGGAACATCGGACTGTTCCTGCCCCAGGTACCCAAGGCCTCCTTCTTCGCCTCGATCGTCGCCGACGGCGCCCTGCCGCGAAAGACGTTCTCGCTCGGAGAGGCGCAGGACAAGCGGTATTACCTGGAGGCCCGCCGGATCGGTTGAGGCGCAGCTCACCTCCCGAGCTGCCCAACCTCTCTTGACCAATGGTCGGGATTGGCCGACCATACTGCTATGACCGACCATTCGATCGAGGCGGCGTCCGCGACCACCGTCGGCAAGCCCGACTACGAACTCGCCGAGGCGCTCGATCTCGCCGATGCCCGGCAGTATCGAGCGTTGTTCGAGGACACCCGGCGCGAGATCGTGTCGCTGCTGCTGGAACGCGCGGCCACGACGTCCGAACTGGCCGAGGTGCTGGGCAAGCCGAAGGGCACCATCGGACACCACCTGAAGGTGCTCGAAGAGGCGGGTCTGGTCCACGTCGTCCGGACCAAGCGGGTGCGCGCGCTCGAGGCCAAGTACTACGGACGAACGGCGCGGGTATTCGTCTACCGGCGCGAGCACGAGGCGGTCGGCGAGGAGGAACGCGTGCTGTCACGGGCTGCGGCCGAGATCCCTCAGGCGCCGACCGAGGATGCGGTGATGACCGCCAACGTCCGCTATGCCCGGATTCCGTATGCCCGCGCGCGGGAGTGGAAGCGGCGGATGGAGGACCTGATCATGGAGTTCGCCGGGGAACCGGCGGCCGGCGACACCACCTACGCGCTGGTCTTCGGGCTCTACGGGACGCGGCGTCCGCCCCTGCCGGAGCGGGAGGTCGAACGATGACCGCGCCACCCACCCAACACCGCGGTCTGGGCGCCAACTACCGCAAGCTGCTGGCCTCGGCCACGGCGGCCAACCTGGGCGACGGACTGATGGCGGTCGCGCTGGTCTGGCTGGCCTCCGCCGTCACCCGGGACGCCCTGTTGATCGCCCTGGTCGGAGTGGCCGAGCGACTGCCCTGGCTGATCTTCAGCCTGCCCGCCGGGGTGATCAGCGACCGGTTCGACCGGCGGTTGCTGATCGGCTGGATGGACGTCTGCCGCCTGATCGTGGTGGCCGCGCTGGGCGTCGTGGTGTGGCTGCACTCGGCGGGACTGCCGACGCCGGAGGAGCTGGCGGCCGGCGCTCCCGAGCCGGCCAGCGGGCCGGCGCTGATCGTTGCGCTCTGCGTCGCAGCGCTGCTGCTGGGATGCGCGGAGGTGTTGCGGGACAACACCGCGCAGACCCTGATGCCGTCGGTGGTCGACAAGTCCCAGCTCGAGCGGGCCAACGGACGCCTGTGGGCCGCGGAGACCACGATGAACAGCTTCGTCGGTCCCCCGCTGGGCGGCGTCCTGATCGCGCTCGCGCTGGCGTTGCCGTTCTTCGTCAATGCCGGTCTGCTCGCGGTCAGCGCCGCGATGATCTTCGCCCTGGCCGGCAGCTTCGCGCCGCGTGGCGCCACGGCCGGGACGCCGAGCCGGATCGACTGGAAGGGCGAGATCGGTGAGGGGTTCCGGTGGCTGTGGGAGCACCGGCTGATCCGCAGCCTGGCCATCCTGCTCGGGCTGCTCAACATGCTCAGCAACGTGGCGTTCGTGCTCAGCGTGCTGTTCGTCCAGGATGTGTTGCAGCTGTACGAGGGGTGGCAGTTCGGCCTCGTCACCACCGGTTTCGCCGCCGGCGCGGTGCTGGGCTCGCTGGTCGCCGAGCGAGTGACCGCCCGGCTCACCCCCGGCACGGCGCTGCTGGTATCTATCGCCGGCATGGGCGTGTCGATCACGCTGATGGGCGTACTGCCCTGGGTCGTCCCGTTCTGGCTGCTCGGCGTGGCGTCCGGGGTGTTCGTGGTGATCTGGAACGTGGTCACCGTGTCGCTGCGGCAGCGGCTGATCCCCGACCGCCTGCTCGGCCGGGTGAACTCGGTGTACCGGTTCTTCGGCTGGGGCACCATCGCGATCGGCACGGTGCTGGGCGGACTGCTGGTCAGCCTCGGCGAGGCCGTGCTGCCCCGGGAGTGGGCGCTGCGTTCGGTGTTTCTGGTCAGCGGCGTCGGGCAGCTGTTGCTGCTGGGGTATGCCCGGCGCCGGGTCAACACCGCCGAGATCCGTGCCGCCGAGGAACTCGCCCGCACCGAGAACGCCCCGCGCACCGACGAGTCGGACTAAGGAAGTGCTGATCCTTCGTTGGTCGAGCTTGTCGAGACCTCCCTGGCTAGGGGTTTCGCCAAGCTCAACCAGCGGGAACGGGCATTGATCAGTGCTTCCCTAAGGCGCCCATCGAGATCCGTACCGCCGCGGGTGTCGCCCCCATCGGTGACGTCGGTCACACCCAAGAGGCGGGCTGAAACCACCTTCTGGTGCTTATGTCGGGGGTGGCCAGCAGCCATGATGACCCGAACCGCTTTGTGGTTGTTACCCTGGCCGACAGCACGGCTCATTTCAACCACGAAATGGCTTGAGCAGAATGGAAGCGCTTTCGCCCAGATCATCTCCACCAGGAAGTGGTTCGGGCGCGATCGGTAGACGATGGTGACGCCGTCGCCGACGATCCGGGCCAAACCGATCAGTTCGCCGTCGCATCGTGCGGTCACCAGGTGCCGTGAACCACGGACGGCGCGCATCAGGGCGTCGGGATCGCGCGTATAGGCCGACCAGCCGACGGCTGTGTACAACTCGACCGACTCTTCGCGGGTGGGCGACTCCTGGTGGTCGATCGTGACTCCGCGAACCCCCGAGTCGTGCCATCGCAGCGCTGCAGGCATCGACTTATCCACAGATTTCGTGACGGGTCTTTTTAGAAGCACGCGCGCCGCGCAACCTTGGCTGATGCGCATGCCCAAGCCCTGTGTCCTGCCGGTCCGACCGACCACGCGACAGACATTGCTGAGCTCGGGGATGTCGGCGCAGATGATCCGCACCGCGCTGGCTGCCGGCCGACTGATCCGGGTACGAAGCGGCGTGTTCCTGGACGCCACGCTGTGGCCGGAGGATCCGCGCGAGCAGCACCTACTCAGGGCCGAGGCCGAGGTGGAACGGTTCCCCGCGGCCGTGCTCAGTCACGAGTCGGCCGGAGCGTCATGGAAGCTACCGGCGCCAGGATTCACCGACTGGCATGAGCACCCGCCCAGCGTCACCGTGCCGACGGCCAAGAAGGCCCGGTCGCGGGTCGGGCTGGCGATCCATCGGGTCGGCTCGCTGCCCGAGGCGCAGGTGACTCGTGACGACGGGGGACGCCCGGTGACGAGCCTGGCCCGCACCGCCGTGGATCTGGCGGCGGGGCGTCCTCTTCCGGAGGCGCTCGTGGTTCTCGACGCAGCCGCGCGACAGTTATGTCGAGCGATGGTCGCGCAGCCCCGTCGATCCGACTACGCCAATCCGCGGCGGATCGCGGCGGCACGCGAGCTACTCGACCAGGCGAGCACGACCCGGCGTCCGGCCGGGCTGGCGGCAATGATCGCGCTGGCCGATCCGCGGCGGGAGTCTCCCGCCGAGTCGCTGTCGGCGGGCCACTTCCATGTGGCCGGTCTACCCACGCCGCTGTTCCAGGAGCCGATTGAGTCACCGGAGGGGAACCTGTATCCGGACTGCTACTGGCCCGACGCCAACCTGGTCGGTGAATGCGACGGCGCCGTCAAGTACGCCGACCAGGAAGGTTATGTGCGGGAGAAGGAGCGCGAGCGGCTCCTGCGGGAGATGGGGTACCGGATCGAGCGCTGGTTGGCGAAGGAGATCATGCTGACACCCGCACTGGTGGTCGCCCGGGTCGCCCGGGCGCTGGGCTGATCGGTAGGCCCGGGCGGTCCCGAATCCATCCGAACCGGTAGTCACCCAAGCGCTGGGCAGAACCGGCAGGGGCTGGCGCGGGCTCGGGGTCAACTGGCGAGCCCAGGCGCTCGGCTGCTCGGTAGGCCCGGGCAAGTCTGGATCCACCCGAACCAGCGTTCGTCCGGTCGCTGGGCTGAGCCGGCAGGGATCAGCGCGGGTCCACTCGAACCGG
>CALMIQ010000117.1 GCA_937863965.1 uncultured Micropruina sp. | reverse complement strand
GGCCTAGCCGGGCGTGGGCCGGACCACCGGCGTCCGGGGCGACCAGGGCACCACGCCCAGGTCGCGGACGCCGTCCGGCGGGTCGGCGACCGCCTGGCTGGAGACCCACAGGCAGTTGCCGGCCGCGTCGGTGAGCAGTTCATCGAAGCCGGCGCCCCGGCCGACCAGGCCGGCGATCGAGGCGACCGAGGGGGCCAGCACGATGCTGCGCAGCGTCGGGTCGGAGCCGTCCCGATGCTCATCGAAGGTTCCGGGCGCGCCGACCACCAGGAAGCGGGTGATCGAGCCGGAGAGGTCGTCGATCTCGCGCTCGACCACGTGCACGAACGGGTGGTCGGCCTCGGCGCCCGACGACGCGATCGCGATGGCCGGCCCGTCGGAGGCCCGGAGCCGCTCCAGCGCCTCGGTGGTGGACGCGCACGGCTGCGGAACCAGCCCCCACCGGGTGGTGAAGTTCGCGCATTGGGCGAGCGCCTGCGGATGGCTGAACACCGGCGCCCCGCGCAATTCGGCCAGCACCACCGGCTGTGCGGCGTAGGCGTCGAACCGGACGGCGACGTCCACCACCCCGCCGGCGACCAGCTCGACGTCGGAGCCGAGCAGGGCGCGGACGGCGCGCGAGACCAGCCCGGACGCCGAGCTGGTGATCGGCAGGACGCCCAGCCCGCCGTCGCGGGTCGCCGCCAGCACCTCGTCGAAGGAGTCGGCCGGCTCGATCCGGACGTCGTGCTCGCCGGCGCCGGCCAGGCCGACGGCGAACTGCCGGGCGGCGTTCTCGGAGAAGGTTCCGGGCGGACCCAGGTAGCGCAGCGCCAGCCCACGCGCTCGCACCGGGCGGGCCACCCCGTGCGGCCAGGCGTAGGCGACCTCGACGGCCCGGCGGAGGCGTTCGATGGTCTCGTCCAGGTCGAGGTCGGCCCTGATCTCGGCGCGGATCACCACCGCTCGCTGGCCGGTCCGGACCGCCTCCGAGATCAGGTAGGCGGCCCCGATCCCGCGCTGCTCCCGCACCACGGACGCCACCCCGTCGCCGGCCACCGACTCCGGCACCAGGAAGCGGACGTCGCGGCGCAGGTGCGCCAGCCAGGAGTCCAGGGCGACCTCGAGTTCGGCGTCCGAGAGCACCTCGACGTGGCCGATGCCGAACCGGGTCCGGATGGCCTTGCCCCGGCGTCCGAGCCGTTTCGCGTTGCGGACGCCGGGACCGTGCAGCAGAGCCGCGCCCCCGGGTGGGCCGATCAGCAACTCCTCCAGGACCAGGTGGACGGGGGTGAGGTCGACCAACCGGCCGACCCGCAGCTTGTCCGGGCGACCGGTCGGGTGCAGCCCGACCAGGGCACCCAGCCGCCGCACCCGGGCCAGCGTGGCCCGCTTCGACTGGCCGGCGCCCAGCGTGGCGGCGGCGGTGTTGCGGACGGTGTCGAACAGGGCGCCGGTGAACGCGTCACGGGTCTCCGCGATCCGAGCGGGCAGGGCGTCGCCGGCCACCGCGGCGCGCACCGACGCGGCGGCGTCAGCGAGCCGGGCGGCGGCGTCCGTGCCGTCCACGCTGGCCTGGATGTGCGCCAGGGTGAGTTCCTGGTTCTCCTCCAGCAGGCTGACGGCCAGCCCCAGCATGGCCTCGAACAGCGGCGTCCGGGCAGCCCAGAGTTCGTCGCCGAGGTCGAGCCCGCTATCGGCGACCGCGGTCACGAAACCCAGCAGCGCCTGGTGGGTCATCGCCAGCACGTGGGTCATGATCCGGTCGTGCCGCTCGGGCGACAGCACGGTGTAGATGCCGCCGCGGCTGGTGATCGCCTCGGCCAGCCAGCCGGTGGCCACCCCGCGCACGTCGGTGGCGCAGACGGTCTGGCCGTCCAGCGAGCGGGCGCCGGTGTCCATCAACGGGTGCAGGGCGACGGCGGTTCGGGCCGGCACCGACGCCAGCACGTCCATCGTCCAGCTGAAGCTGGAGCCGACCATGATGATCGGGGCGTCGGCGGGCAGCAGGGCGTCCACCTGCGCCAGCACCTCGCGCGCGGCGCCGTCCGGCACGGCCACGCAGACGATGAAGCCGGGTGCTTCGAGCTGCGCGGCGACCTGGGCGAGCGTGCCGGAGGCCACCGGGGTGGCGCCGTAGGCCTCAGCGGCGCCCTCCAGCAGGGTGGAGGAGTCGGCGGTGTCGACGAGCACGACCTGCCGCCAGGGCAGGTCTGCGAACAGGTGATCGGAGAGCCAGCGCCCCATGCCGGCGGCGGCGCCGACCACCAGCAGGCGCGCGGCGTCGCCGGCCTGGCTCGTCTGGGTCACCGGCTCAGTCTAGGGAGCAACGATGGACGCCGCCGCGCGGTCGAGCGCCGCGAAATGCGCCCGGGCCTGGGGCCGATCGGGCCGCACCTCGATGTAGCCGAAGTGCCGGCCGTTGGGCAGTGCCACCACCAGCAGCGACAGCTCCGCCTTCTCGGCGGCCCCCGTGGACAGCGTCCCGGTGACGGTGGCGCGTGCCCACTGCGCCGGGTAGGTCCCGATGGTCGTCGGCGGATCGCTGCGGACGTCGCGCACCGCGAGTCCGGAAAGGCCCTTGTAGAAGCGACGTCCGAGCTCGGCCAGGACGCCGCGGCCGGTGGCGTCCAGGTCGCCCGCCACGACCGTCTTGGGTTCCAGGTCGGCGACGATGACGGCGACCGGCAGGTTCTCGTCGGGCTTCCAGTCGGGATCGCTGGTCACCCCGCCGATGGTCGCCTCGGTGAACAGCCCCTTGGTGTAGGTCGGGCGGTCGAAGGCGAACGGCTTGCCCGGCAGCTGCCCGCTCAGGTACGGCTCGACGCTCAGCCGGCGGGACAGCGGGTCGACGCTCACCCGCTGCACCGGGGCGCTGGGCACGGTGGAGGCCGGCCCGGGCGTCGGCGCGGCGACGGTCGGAGCGGGCAGCACCGGGCCGCGCACCGCACCGATCACGGCCAGGGCGATCGTGACGACGACCGCGACCGCGGCGACGGACACGAGGGCGCGAGCGGCATTGCCCAGCCCGCGTCCGCCGTCCGTCTCGTTCACCCGGGGAGTGTAACCAGGCCAGTGGGTCAATGGCTCGGCGCGTCGAAGCGCCGTCAGGGCACCGCGGGACGGCCGCGGAAGCGGCGCCAGCCGTTCCGCACCAGGCTCACGCTGGGCAGCTCACCGCCCTCGGAGCGCCACCACCAGATCACCCAGACGATGGCCACGATCTGCGCTGCGGTGCACAGCACGTCGCGCATGATGAAGCCGGAGACCACCACCCCCGGGCCGAACTCGATCACCCGTCCGGCCACGTAGGCCAGCGACAGCCAGGTGCCGCGCCACATGGTGATCACGTCCAGCCGGTTGGCGGCCATCAGCGACAGCGGCACCCAGGTGATCAGGTCGTACCAGCTGAGGGTGTAGGGGGAGGTGATCAGCCAGGCGGCGGTCAGCAGCGCGGCCGTCCGGACCGTGATGGTCAGCGGATCGCGGTGCGGGTCGGTGCCCGGATCGGCCCCGGGCGCCGTCACCCAGGGCAGCACCCGGGACAGCATCCAGCCGATGACGAGCAGGCCGATGAGGCCCAGCGCGCTCATCACCCGGCGCGAGGAGGCGTCGCCGATGGTCATCACGCCGAGCGCGTGCAGCCACTCCACCCAGGACCCGGCCGAGACGTAGGAGGTGTTCCGCGCCGCGGCGAACAGGGCCTCGGGGGCGAACAGTCCGTAGCCGAGCCCGATCGTCACGGCGGCCGCGACGCACAGCTGGATCAGCTTGCGCGGCTGGTGCCGGTACCCCCAGACCATGGCCAGCCCGTAGTACACCAGCGACACCTTCACGCAGCCGGCCAGCCCGATGCCGACGCCGGCCAGCCAGGCGTTGCGCCGCATGAACCACAGCCCGGCTACGGCGAACATCAGGGTGAGCGGCTCGTTGTGGGCCTGCGCGCAGATGGACCAGATCATGATCGGGTTCAAGATGGTGAACAGCACCGCGCGGGTCTGGAACGCCGGGTCGCCGTGCGCCAGCTTGACCGCGATGAAGGCGACAACGACGAACGGGATCAGCGCGAACATCTGCAGCCAGAACACCACCTGATGCATGTTCTCGCCGCCCAGCGCGGCGGCCAGCCACTGGCTGAACGAGGCGATCGGCCCGTACACCGAGGGGGTGTCCTGCCAGGGCGCCTCCACCCAGCGCATCACCGGGTCGTACTCCTGCCGGATGATGTTGGCCGGGGTGATGTCGTAGGGGTTCCAGCCGAGCACCATCAGGCGTCCGTAGGCGGCGTACATCAGCACGTCGGCCGACGTCAGCGGCGGAACCAGCGAGGTGACCGTGGACAGCGCGGCGCCCAGCAGGAACAGCCGGTGCACGTTCGGACGCCACCCGGTGTCCACCGCGCGGTAGCAGATCCACATGCCGATCGCGCCGCACGCCAGGGCCGCCCACAGCCCCAGCACGGCCACCCATTCGTTCAGCTGGACGATGCCCGCCGGCAGGTACCAGGGCGGCATCAGGCTGTTCCGCGGCCCCAGCCGGAGCGCCACCGCGGAGGGGCCCATGAAGGCCACCACGATGGTGACCAGGGTGGCACCGACGATCATCCGCAGGCCGAGCCGGGAGTTCCGCGTCCATTCCTGGTCGAGGAGCGCGCGAGCCCGGGTGACCAGCGCGCTCGACATCGGGGGCTCCTCGGGGTTAGACGGCAAGCCGAGACTAGTGCCCGTGGTCGCCGCACCCCAGCAGCGGCAGCAGGTCGAGACCGTGCCGTTACCGCGCCTCCGCGCGCGCTTCGCGCTACGGTGCCCCGGTGACGTCCGGGCCGCTGCCGCTCGACGGCTGGCCGGCGGAGTTGCCGCAGCCGGTGGACGTCGCGCCGCTCGGCGGGGGTTGGGTCGGCCGGACCCGGCTGGCCACGCTGGCCGACGGACGCCGGGCGGTGATCAAGGACTGTCCCTATCCGGCGGCGATCGAGGCCGACGGCCTGGCCGCGCTGACCCGGGCCGGCGTGCCCACGCCGGCCGTGCTGGCGGCGTCCGGAACCCGGCTGATGCTGGAGCACGTCAGCGGAAACCCCGACTGGGCCGGGCTGGGCACGGCGATCGCCCGGATGCACCGCGTCGCCGGACCGCGGTACGGCTGGCACCGGGACAATCGCGCCGGCCGGTTCACGCAACCCAACGCCTGGGCCGACCATTGGCCGAGCTTCTTCGCCGAGCACCGCGTCCGGACCCATCTGAGCGATCCCGAGGTGCCCGCCGAACTGCGGCTGCGGCTGGAACGGGCCTGCGACGGGCCGATCCAGGCGCTGCTACCGGACGCCCCGGTCCCGTCGCTGACCCACGGCGACCTGTGGACGGGCAACACCGTCGACGGCCGCTGGGTGATCGACCCGGAGGTGTCGTTCGCCGACCGGGAGCTCGACCTGGCCTACATGCTGGGGCCGAGCCGAAACCCCTTGCCGGAGGAGTTCTGGGAGGCCTACTGCGACGTCTGGCCGATTCCGGACGACCTCGCCGAACGCAGCCCGGTGCTCGGCCTGCACCACCGGCTGCTGCACGTGCGGCACTTCGGCGCCCGCTGCGTGCCGGCGCTGGCCGCCGACCTGGACGCCCTGGGCTGGTGAGGCCCGTCCTCCCCCGAGCAAGCCGAGATCCCGGGGCAGGCCCGGGATGACGACGGCTGGTCATCCCGGCGGACGCCGGGATCTCGAGACCGGGCCGACTACTTCAGCAGCTTCGACAGCCGGCGGTCGGCCAGCGGCTTGCCGCCGGTCTGGCAGCCCGGGCAGTACTGCAGGGACGAGTCGGCGAAGGACACCTCGGCGATCGGCGTCCCGCAGACGTCGCAGGGTTCCCCGGTGCGGCCGTGCACCCGCAGGCCGATCTTCTTCTCGCCCTTCAGTTCCTTCGCCGCCCGGCCGACCGACCGCGCGATGGCGTCGTTGAGCTCATCCTTGATCGCGGCGAACAACCGGGCGTGCTCCTCGGCCGACAGCGCGTTCGACGGCTTGAACGGGCTCAGCTTCGCGGCGTGCAGGATCTCGTCGCTGTAGGCGTTGCCGATGCCGGCGATCACCCGCTGGTCGCGCAACACCCCCTTGAGCTGGGCCCGGCCCGCCTTGGCCAGGATCGCCGCGAGCGCGTCGGAGTCGAATTCGTCGGCCAACGGGTCGGGTCCCAGGCTGGCCAGCATCGGCACCTCCATCGGGTCGCCGACCACGTACACGGCCAGCTTGCGTTGGGTGCCCATCTCGGTGAGGTCGAAGCCGGCGCCGTCGGCGAGCACCACCCGCAGGCTGAGCGGGCCGCGTCCGGGACGGGCCGGTTTGGCCGGCATGGCGTCGCGCCATTGCAGCCAGCCGGCCCGGGCCAGATGGAAGACCAGCCAGCTGCCGGAGACGTCGATGGCGATGAACTTGCCGTAGCGGCGGACCTGTTCGACCTCGCCGCCGTGCAGCGCCGACAGCGGCAGCTGGAAGGTCTTCAGCGCGCTGAACGCGAGCAGTTCGGTGCGGGCGACGGTGGCGCCGGCCAGCTTCTCGTCGAGGAACGACCGCAGCGCCTCGACCTCGGGCAGTTCAGGCACCGGAATCCTCCCTTCCCCATGCGGGCGCTCCGCGTTCGGTCAGTGCGCGTTCGGCGGCCCAGTCGGGCCCGGGCAGCGCCAGCGTCTCGTCGAGTGCCGACAAGTATTCCTCCCGGTCGATCTCGATGACGCCCAGCGAGCCCAGGTGCGGCGTCCGCCACTGGACGTCGATCAGCCGCTCGCCGACCCCGTCGCGCTGCATCGCCCGGACCAGCCGGAGCAGCGCAACCTTGGAGGCGTCCCGGCCGATCAGCGGGTCGTGGAACATCGACTCGCCGGCGAACAGGCCGCCGATCGAGACCCCGTACAGGCCGCCGGCGAGCCGGCCGTCCGGCGTCCAGGTCTCGACGCTGTGCACCACCCCGCGCTCGTGCAGCACGGTGAACGCGTCGACGATGTCGTCGTCGATCCAGCCGTGCGGGCGACGCGGGTCGGCGCAGCGGGCCAGCACCGTGCCGAAGGCGGCGTCCACCGTGGTCAGGTAGCGCTTCGCGGACTGCCGCAACGATCGGGTGACCCGCACCCCGTCCGGCAGCAGGACGCCGCGACGCACCGGCGACCACCAGCCCATCCGGGCCGGGAACCATGAGTTGTGCAACGGCATCGGGAACACCCCGCAGCGGTAGGCCAGCACCACCAGGTCGGGATCGAGCTCGTCGGAGAGCCCGATCAGATCCTGCGCCGGCCAGTCCCGCGGCGGTCCGAAGATGCCGGGGCGACTCATTGCTCGATTGTGCCACCGAGGGCCGACACCGGGGAGGCGACAGCGCCGAGCCTGAAAAGGGCGGTCCAGTGGTGCCCCGGGGGCTCGACACGCCGTAGCGCGCATGACTGGACCGTACTTTTCGGACGAACCGGCCCAGGGCGGCCACCGGGACATCCCGGAGTGCGTGCGCCACAGCCGTGGGTAGATTGGACGACGCAGCCCGCCACGTCGAGGAGTCACCGCATGTCCACCCAGGAACCCAGCAAGACCCTCGTCCAGCGCGCCCCGGAGGTCGCCGGGAACTGGCTCCGGCAGATCCTCGTGTTCGCGATCGAGGGCAACATGAGCATCCCGGGCGCCAAGGACGCCGCCGCCCGCGCGCTGCAGTCCCGCGGCGATCACGAGGCCGCCCTCGACACGCTGATCCGGCAGCACGTCGGACTCGCCGGGGCGCAGGGCTTCCTGACCAACCTGGGCGGGCTGATCACCCTGCCGGTGGCGCTGCCCGCCAATCTGGCCGGCCTCGCCGTCGTCCAGATGCGGATGATCGCCGCCATCGCCCACCTGCGCGGCTACGACGTCAACGACCGCCGGGTGCGCTCGGCGCTGACCCTGGCGATGCTCGGCGAGGACGAGGTGCGCAAGCAGGTGGCGTCCGGCCGGCTGGCCAGCACCCCGATGGGCATAGCCACCGCCCCGGTCTTCGACCCCACCCTGGAGCACGCGGTCAGCGAGCGGGTCTTCGGCGACCTGGGCACCAAGATGGCCGGCAAGCACGTCGTGGTGCAGGTGGCCAAGCGGATCCCGCTGGTCGGCGGCGGCGTCGGCGCGGCGGCCGACGGCTACTTCACCTACGCGCTGGGCCAGTACGCCCGGCGCGAGTTCGTCCGGCGCCGGAGCTGAACGCGACCCTCTGAAACCGGGCGGGGGTGATCGGCCGGCTACCGTGGCGAGATCCCACTCGCTACTCCACGGCGGCCGACAGCCGGCCGGCCAGCTCCGCAACCGCGGCGCGCAGTTCGGCGCCCTCCTCGACCACGAACGGGAACGGCACCTGCGCCAGCCACTCCCCCACATACATCTCGGGGTTGCTGGTGGTGCCGGTCAGCACGCACTGTTCACCGTCGGCCTCCAGGCGTCCCATCGGCGCCCGCAGCCACGGCCGCACCCGCTCGGCCGGGGCCAGGAACCGCACCCGGGTCGCGAGTTCCCAGCCCTCGCCGAGGCTGCGCTCCAGGACGGCGACGGCGTCCAGGTCGGCCGGCACCTCGGACGCGCCGGTCAGCAGGTCGACCGCACCGATCCGGTCCAGCCGGTAGGTGCGGAGCTCACCGGAGGGGATCCGGCAGAGCAGGTACCACAGCCCGTAGCGGACGACGACCGCCCAGGGGTCGACCTCGCTGACCCACTCGTTGCCGGCCGCGCTGCGGTACGCGATCCGGACGCGGCGTCCGCCCGCGACCGCCTCGACCAGCCGGGACGTGATCGACACGTCGGGAGGCGGGGCCAGCGAGGGCGCGGCGGCGATGTGTCGCCAGAACTGGGCGGCCGGGCGTCCGACCGATTCGGGCAATGCCCGCAGCAGCTTCGTCACCCCGGCTCCGGCCATGCTGTCGGGCGCCGGTGCTCCGGCCGGCGAGTCGAGCACGGCCATCACCAGCGCCAGCGCCTCCGGACCGCTGAACACCACCGGCGGCAGCCGGACGCCGCGTCCGACCTGGTAGCCACCGTGCGGTCCGGGGGTCCCGGTCACCGGGATGCCGGCGTCGCGCAGCATGCCCACATAGCGCCGGACGGCGCGTTCGGTCACGCCCAGCCGGTCGGCGAGTTCGGCGGCCCGCACGCCCGGCCGTTGGTGGATCAGGTCGAGGGTGTGCAGCGCCCGCGCGGTGGGGCTGGTATCCATGCCGATCATCGTAGGCAGATCGCGGACGCGGATCGTCCGGGTCAGGACGTAGCGTGGGCGAGACGCCCGACGAAGGAGGAACCGATGGCCGACATCGTGCTGATCGGGGGGCTGTGGCTTCCCGCCGACGTATGGACCGATGTGATCGACGAACTCGCAGGGCTCGGACATCGCGGCCTGCCGGTGAGCCTGCCCGGCCAGGGCGACGGCAACGCCGCGGCGACCCTGGACGACCAGGTGGCCGCCGTTCTCGCCGTGGTCGACGACTGCGACGACCCCCCGCTGGTGGTCGGACACTCGGCCGCGGCGTCCCTGGCCTGGATCGCCGCCGACCGCCGCGCCCTCGCCGGCGTGGCCCTGATCGGCGGCTTCCCGGTGGCCGACGGTGAGCCGTACGCCGACTTCCTGCCGATCGTCGACGGCGCGATGCCGTTCCCCGGCTGGGCCGCCTTCGAGGGTCCGGACGCCGCCGACCTCGACCCGGCCGCCCGGGACCGGCTGGCGGCGTCGATGACCCCGGTGCCGGAGGCCGTGGCCAAGGGCATCGTCCGGCTCCGCGACGACGCCCGCTACGACGTCGGAGTGACGCTGATCTGCCCCGAGTTCGGCCTCGAGGACGCGCGCGCCTGGCTGGCCGCCGGCGAGCTGCCCGAACTCGCCAAGGCCCGCCGCCTCGAGCTCGTCGATCTCGACTCCGGACACTGGCCGATGGTCACCCAGCCGGCCCGCCTGGCGGCGCTGCTCGCGGGAATTCACCACTAGCCTCCCGGAGGCTGCCGGTCGCGGTGGTAGAAGTGCCACCTTCCGCCGGCCTCGGACGCCGTGCAAGGGTCACGTCCCACCGGACAGGAAGGTACCCCCCGTGAAACCCATGCGCCGCGCCATCGCCGTCGTGGTGGCCGTCTTCGCCACCATCGCCCTCGTCCCGACCACGACCGCCACCGCATCCGGCGCGGCCAGCCCGCAACACGCGGCCACCCCGCAACACAATGCCGCCCCACGACACCAGAAGGCGTCCAAGCCCAGCTATGTGGCGCTGGGCGATTCCTACTCCGCCGGCTCGGGGGCGCTCCCGCCCACCGACGCGTGCCTGCGTTCGGCGGCCGCCTTCCCGGTGCTGCTCGCCAAACTGGGCCGGCTGGAGCTCACCCATGCGGCCTGCGGCGGTGCGACGATGGCCCAGGTGGCGAGCACCCAGCTCGCGGCGCTGAGCAAGTCCACCGATTTCGTCACCGTCCAGGCCGGCGGCAACGACATCGGCTTCGTTCCCGTCTTCGCCGCCTGCGCGACCCTCGCCGATGAGGACTGCTGGGCACCCCTCGCCGCGGCGAACGCCTACCTCGACACGACGTTCGTCAAGGACGCGGGCGCGTTGTACAAGGCGATCAAGAAGAAGGCGCCGAAGGCGAAGCTGATCGTCGTCGGCTACCCCCGGCTGTTCAACGGCACCAACTGCAGCACGAACGTGTACTACAGCCCCACCGAGCAGGCCAGGATGAACGCCACGATCGACCTGCTGAACACCCGGCTCGCGCAGGCCGCCAAGAAGGTCCGCGCGGCCTTCGCCAACCCCACCAAGGCGTTCAAGGGCCATGCCTGGTGCGACAAGGCGTCCTGGATCACCCCGCCCGAGGTCCAGATCGCGTTCCACCCCACCGCCCTGGGCCAGGCGCTCGGCCTGTTGCCCGTGGTGGCGCGCAAATTCCTCTGATCCGACCTGCTCCGACGCCGGCGTTCGCCTGACCGGCCGGGGACGCCCCGGCCGGTAGGGTGCCGCCATGCCCGAGCCCCGCTACCGCGTCGCGATCGTCGGGGCCGGGCCGTCCGGGCTGTTCGCCGCCCAGCATCTGACGGCGCACGGAGGCGTCGACGTCGACGTCTTCGACCGGCTGCCGACTCCGTACGGACTGCTGCGCTACGGCGTCGCGCCCGACCACACCTCGATCAAGTCGGTGGCCAACGCGCTGGCCCGGGTGTTCGACAGCCCGGCGGTGCGCTTCCTGGGCCTGGTGGAGTTCGGCCGCGACGTCACCCGCGAAGAGCTGCTGGCCGGCTACGACGCGGTGATCTACGCCGTCGGCGCCAGCGAGGACCTGCGGATGGGCGTCCCCGGTGAGGACGCGGCGGGCAGCCGTTCCGCCCGCGAGTTCGTGGCCTGGTACTCCGGTCACCCGGACGCCGAGCCGCAGTCGCTGGACGGCGTGACGCAGGTCGCGGCGATCGGCGTCGGGAACGTAGCGGTCGACGTGGCCCGGATCCTCGCCAAGGAACCGCTGGCCCTGGACGTCACCGACATGCCCGAGGACGTGCTGGCCGAACTGCGCCGGGCACGGGTCACCGACGTCTTCGTGATCGGACGCCGCGGGCCGCAGCACGCCAGCTTCACCACCACCGAGCTGCGCGAGCTGTGCCGCACCCCGGGCGTCCAGGTGAGCGTGGACGCCGACGCGTTCGACGGCATCGACGAGGCCGCGCTGGACCGGCGCACCAGGACCAACGTGGCGGTGCTGCGCGAGGCCGCCGCGACCGAGGTGCCCGGCGCGCGGGCCCGGCTGCACTTCCTGTTCTGGCGGCGTCCGTTGGCCGTGCTGGGCGACCCGGTGGGCGGCCTGGTGCTCGAACGGACCAGGCTGGACGCCGGCGGTCGCGTGGTGGGCACCGGTGAGACGGCGGAGCTCAGCGTGCAGTCGGTGTTGCGGGCCATCGGCTACCGCGCCGTCCGGCTGCCCGGCGTCCCGTTCGACGAGCTGCTCGGGGTGATCCCCTCCGCGCACGGCCGGGTGCTGGACGGCGACGCGGTGGCACCGCGGGAGTACGTGGTCGGCTGGATCAAGCGCGGCCCGATCGGGGTGATCGGCACCAACAAATCCGACGCCCGCGAGACCGTCGAACACCTGCTCGCCGACCTGGCCGAGCAAGGCCCGCGCAGCGACCGCGTCGACCTCCTCGGAACCCTCGCGGCCAGGGGTTTCACGCCGTCCAGCTTCGAGGACTGGCGACGGATCGAGGCCGCCGAGGCCAATCGCGGCGCGTCCCATCAGCGCGAGCGGATGAAGATCGAGGCCTGGCACGAGCTGCTCGATCTGGTGCAACGGGAACGACCGGGCGGGCCGATTCCGCTGGGCTGATCGGCGATCATCGCCGGTCGTGCCTGTCGAGATCCCCCCAGACGTGACGGTCATCGGGCTTGCCCAGCCCTGCAGGTGGTCGAGCTCGCCGAGACCCCTGGGCATCGAGCTCAGCCATCACGCCTTTTTCACGAACTAGTTTCACGAATTGCCTGACGCGGCATCGGCGGGTGTGGCAGCCTTCGCGCAGTGCGCCCGCACGACCCCCAGGGTGAAGGCACGAGGAGGAACATGAGGCTCAGCGCCGAGTCGGAACGGATCGTCGCGGCCACCGCGGGAGTGGTGGCCGAACACGCCGAACGGATCACCCGCACCTTCTACCCGGACATGTTCGCGGCGCACCCCGAGCTGCTCCGGGTCTTCAACAAAGCGAATCAGGCGATCGGCGAGCAGCCGCAGGCCCTGGCCGCCTCGGTGGTGGCGTTCGCCGTCCAGCTGCTCGATCCGAAGGCCCCCGACTTCGGCCCGGTGATGGGACGCATCGCGCACAAGCACGTCTCGCTGGGCATCAAGGCGCCCGAATACCCGATCGTCGGCCATCACCTGCTGAAGGCGGTGAAGACGGTGCTCGGCGACGCGGTCACGCCCGAGGTGGCCGCCGCCTGGGACGAGGTGTACTGGCTGTTCGGTTGCTCGCTGATCGCCGAGGAGGCCAAGCTGTACGCCATGGCCGGCACCGATCCCGACCATCCCTGGCGCGAGTACCGGGTGGTCGAACGCTTCGAGGAGTCCGAGGACGTCTTCTCGCTGCTGCTGGCGCCGGTGCGTGGTGAGATCCCGGCCCATCGGACGGGTCAGTACGTGGCGATCGCCGTCGATCTGCCCAACGGCGAGCGGCAGCCGCGGCAGTACACCATCTCGTCGGGGCCGCGCGGCGACTCGCTGCGGGTGACCATCAAGCGCGTCCGGGGTGAGAACGGCGCCCCCGACGGCCAGGTGTCCGGCTGGCTGCACGAGAATGCCCGCCCGGGGACGGTGCTGGAGGTCTCCCAGCCCTGTGGCGACCTGGTGCTGGAGGGTTCGGAGGGTCCCCTGGTGCTGGTCTCGGCCGGCATCGGGATCACCCCGATCGCTGCGATCATGGAGGACCTGTCCCGGCGCCAGCCGGACCGGCCGGTGTGGCTGTTCCATGCCGACAAGTCGCACGGGCAGCATGCGCTCTACGACTCGCTGCGGCGCCAGGCGCTGGCGATGACCAACATCCACACCCAGGCCTGGTACGAACAGGACGCCGAATCGGCGCCGACGCTTCGGCCGGCGCTGGAGGGCTTCATGGATCTGTCGGGCATCGACCTGCCCACCGACGCCGTCGTGTTCATGTGTGGCCCGCTACAGTTCATGCGGCACACCCGGCTGGCCCTGATGGACAAGGGGATCAGCAGCGAGAACATCCACTACGAGGTGTTCGGCCCCGACCTGTGGGCGCAGAGCCCGGAATCGAACGCCTGAGTCGAACCGGCGCGATCCCGGCCGGACCGGCACCACCGTCCGGGCTTCGGGTGCGGCGTCCGACGTCTCGGCTTCGGCGTCCGAGGCCGTCGATCTCACCACCGGGAGCGCGTCTCACCCTCGGTGGCCGCTCTCGTGTCATTTCGTGAGAGTGGCCAACTGAACCGGCCACTGGGCACCGATGGTGAGCTCGGTGGCCCTGGGGCGCATGACCCGACCTGATC
>CALMIQ010000116.1 GCA_937863965.1 uncultured Micropruina sp. | reverse complement strand
GACCGGGCCGCCTCGATCGCCGCCGTCCAGGCGTCCACCATGGTCTTCTCGCCGGTGGTCGCCTTGCCCCGGGCCACGATGCCTTCCAGGGCGGCGGCACACATGGCCACCACCCAGGCGGCGTCCAGGTCGCCCTCGGCCGCCTTGGCGGCCCGCATGAAGGCGGTGCCGTAGAGCGGGCCGGCCGCGCCGCCCACCTTCGCCATCAGGGTCTGCGCGACGACCTTGAACACCCCGGCCACGTCCTCGGGCGGGGTCTCGTCGAGGCGCTGCACCACGAAGGTGAAGCCGCGCGCCATGTTCTCGCCGTGATCACCGTCGCCGATGGCCCGATCGAGGTCGATCAGCTCCATCCGGTGCTCGGTCAGCACGGCGGAGGACCGGCGCATCCAGTCCTGGGCCCACTCCACGTCCAGATTCGTCATTCAGACACCCCTCCTGAGGCCGACGGTGTTCACCGGCGCATCCCACAACTCGGTCAGTTCGTCGTCGAGCTTCAGCACCGTGATGGAGCATCCTTGCATCTCCAGCGAGGTGATGTAGTTACCCACCAGCGAGCGGGTCACGGTCAGGCCGGCCCCCTCCAGCCGCTCGCGGGCGTGGTTGTAGACGATGTACAGCTCGGACTCGGGCGTGCCGCCCATGCCGTTGACGAACAGCAGCACGTCGCCGCCGTCCAGCTTCAGGTCGGCCAGGATCGGGTCGACGAGCTGATCGGTGATCGCGTCGGCGGGCGCCATCGGGATGCGGTGCCGTCCGGGTTCGCCGTGAATGCCGATGCCGATCTCGATCTCGTCCTCGTCGAGGTCGAAGGAAGGCTTCCCGGCGTGCGGCACGGTGCAGGCGGTCAGCGCCACACCCATCGAGCGCACCTGGCCGATCACCTTCTCGGCGACCGCGACCACGCCGTCCAGGTCGTCGCCCCGTTCGGCGGCGGCACCGGCGATCTTCTCCACCAGCACGGTGCCGGCGACGCCGCGGCGGCCCGCCGTCCAGGTCGAGTCCTCGACCGCGACGTCGTCGTTGACCACGACCGCCTTGACGGTGATCCCCTCGAGATCGGCCAGTTCGGCCGCGGTCTCGAAGTTCAGCACGTCGCCGGTGTAGTTCTTGACGATGTGCAGCACGCCCGCGCCGCCGTCCACGGCCTTGGTGGCCTCCAGGATCGGGTCGGGCGTCGGCGAGGTGAACACCGCCCCCGGCACCGCCGCGTCCAGCATGCCCAGGCCGACGAAGCCGGCGTGCAGGGGCTCGTGGCCCGAACCGCCGCCGGAGACCAGACCGACCTTGCCCTGCACCGGCGCATCCGCCCGAACCACGTAGTCGGGGTCGAGATGGACGGTGACGATGTCGGCGTTGGCCGCCGCGAATCCCTTGAGCGTCTCGGTGACGACGTCCGCCGGATCGTTGATGAGCTTCTTCATTGAACACTCCTTGTTCGTGTCCCCCGCGGACACCCCCTGGCCGCGGGCAGCGTCGCAACGACGCAGTCCCACTCTGCCCGCTGTCGGCGCCCCGCGGAAGGGAACCGGCGATCTGCGCGCAACCGTGCAGCAGGCTGGCCGAGGCACGAACGCCCGACTGGCAGGGATGGGTGGCCGAGTCGTGATGCGCGGGACGATCCGGGCTCGACAGACCAGCGGGCCGACGATCCGTGGGCCGGGTCGCCCGCGCGCGGGGTGTCGTCTGACGTGCGGCGTCCCCGACGGCACGACGCCGCCCCACCCTCGGATGGAGCGGCGTTCGCCGGCGGTGGCGGTGGGATTTGAACCCACGGTGGGCAGGACCCACACACGCTTTCGAGGCGTGCTCCTTAGGCCGCTCGGACACGCCACCGTGGGCGATTCTATCGGGCAGCCTCGACCTGCTGCCAAATCCGGCTGCCGGACGGCCGGTAGCGCAGGCCGCGCAGCAGCACCTCGTAGCCGGCGGTGGCGATCTTCAGCAGCGGATGCTCGCCGAAGCGGTACAGCTCGGCGGCGCGCAGTTCCTCCGCGCGCCCGGGGTGCCGCAGCCGCCAGTACCGCTCACCGCGGCGGGCATGCAGCGGGTCGGAGACGATCCGGACGATACCGCCGGGCGCGATCAGCGCGGCCGAGCGGCCGACGTTCTCCCAGGTGTTGGTGGCGTGCTTCTCGAGCGTGACCCGCGCCGGGTCGATGCCGTGCCGGGCGATCAGGTCCGCCGCCATGACCTCGGCCTCGTGGGCCCCGCTGATGACGAACCGGGCCGCCGGACGGGCGTTGCGCACGGCCAGGTCGATCCGCCAGCGCTGCCGGGCAGAGGGGCGTCCGTGCCTGCCGGGGGGACAACCCAGGACGAGCAGGGTCTCGGCGGCGGAGGTCGGCACGTCGTAGCGCTCGGCGCGGCGATGGGCGGCCTCGGCAGCCGCCCAGAGTGCCCCGAGGGCGATGACGACCACGCGTCCGAGGTTCATCGCCGTCCCTCGAAGAACTCCCTCAGCTGCGCGCCGCAGGCCTCGGCGTCGATGCCGCCGATCACCTCGACGCGGTGGTTGAGCCGCGGGTCGCGGACCACGTCGAAGACGGACGCCACCGCTCCGGCCTTCGGATCCCAGGCGCCGATCACCAGCCGCTCGATCCGGGCCAGCACCAGGGCGCCGGCGCACATGGTGCACGGTTCCAGGGTGACCACCAGGGTGTGCCCGTCCAGCCGCCATTCCCCGCGTGCCGCGGATGCCCGGCGCAGCGCGAGCACCTCGGCGTGCGCGGTCGGGTCACCGGCCAGCTCCCGCTCGTTGTGCGCCCGCGCGATCACCCGGCCGTCGGCGTCCAGCACCAGCGCCCCGACCGGGACGTCGCCGTGCGCCGGCGCCAACGCCGCCTCGGCGCGGGCCAGCGCCATCGGCGCGAGCCAGCGGTTCACCTCACAGGCCGAACGCGGCCTGCACGGTCTTGCGGTACTGGGGGCCGAACTTGACCTTCTTGGCGATCCGCTCCACCAGGGCGTCCGAATCCTCGTCGGCGTCGCACAACGCCTCCAGTTCGAAGTCGGGCATGCCGACGTCGGCCAGGATGTCGAGATCGCCGATCGGGCCGGCGTCCTCGTCGTCGTCCGGCAACTCGGAGCCCAGGAAGTCGGCGACGTCGCGGGCGATCGGCCAGTCGGTCGCGGCCAGTTCGTCGGACAGCAGCACCTGTACGTGCTTGCCGCGGACCCGCACGATCACGAAGAACTCCGACGCGATCGACACCAGCCCGACCGCCCCGCCGTCGCCCGGGATGCGGCGCAGCTGGTTGATCAGCTCGTCCAGGTCGTTGGCCAGTTCCATGGCCATCGCGACCGCGACCGGCTGGCCGTCCTCGCGGTAGAGGGCCACCGCCAGGTCGATGTCGTCCTCGGTGGCGTCCTCCGGGTAATCGTCCTCGTCGTCGTCCTCATCGAGCAGGTCGCCCAGCAACTCCACCGCCGGCTCGAGGTCGTCGAGGCCGGGGCGGTCGTCCCCGCGGTCGGCGTACTCCTCGCCGGAGGTGTCGGTGTACCTGCTCATCACCACTCCCTATGTCTGGGCACCCATCGTGTCATGCCCACCCGAACCCCGCACACTTGTGCAAAGGTTCGGATGTGGAACTGCGCGCGCTCGATCATCCGCTGGTCTCGCACAAGGTCACGCTGCTGCGCAGCGTCGAGACCGGCTCGCCGGTCTTCCGCCAGCTGGTGGAGGAACTGGTCACCCTGCTCGCCTACGAGGCGACCCGTGAGGTCCGGGTGGACGACTGCGAGGTGACCACCCCGATCACGGTGACCACCGGCAAGAAGCTGTCTCGGCCGCGCCCGCTGGTGGTGCCGATCCTGCGGGCCGGGCTGGGCATGCTCGAGGGCATGATGCGCCTGATGCCGACCGCCGAGGTGGGCTTCGTCGGCATGGTCCGCGACGAGACCACGCTGGAGCCGTTCACCTACGCCGAGCGGCTGCCGGAGGATCTCTCCGGGCGGCAGTGCTACGTGCTCGACCCGATGCTGGCCACCGGCGGCTCGCTGGGCGGCACGGTGAAGTTCCTAGTCGACCGGGGTGCCGATCACATCACCTGCATCTGCCTGCTGGCCGCTCCCGAGGGCATCGCCAGGATGCGCGAGCTGGTCGATCCGGTCGGCGTCCCCACCACGCTGGTGGTGGCGGCGGTCGACGAGCGGCTCAACGAGCACGGCTACATCGTTCCCGGCCTCGGGGACGCCGGCGACCGGTTGTACGGCCTGGCCCAATAGGATGACTGCCATGCCCGGTTCCTGGCTCGTCCTCGTCGCCAATTCCGGCGACGGCACCATCAGCTCGTTCACGCTGGCCAACGACCGGTTGAGCCGGGTCGCCGTCAACGGTGGCGTCCCGGGTTGCTCCACTTTCGCGGTGGACGCCCGGCGCGACCTGGTCTACGCCGCGGTGAAGGGGGACGACCCGGGCATCACCACGCTCACCCTGGACCGGAGTTCGGGCGCACTGAAGCCGCACTCGCACCTCTCACTGCCCGACGGCGGCATGAACTACCTGTCGCTGACCCGATCGGGGACGGCGTTGCTGGGGGCGTCCTACGGCGGCGGCTACGGGATCAGCTGCGCCCTCAACGATGGCGAGGTGAGCGAGCCGATCAGCCGGATCGAGTACCCGAACCTGCACGCGGTGCGGGCCAGCAGCGACGGCCGGTTCGCCTACTTCGTCTCGCTTGGTGCCGACCTGGTCGCCCAGTACTCGCTCGATCCGTGGCTCAACCTGCTGCCGCTGGCGCCGGCCACCGTCGCGGCGCCGGCGGGTTCCGGGCCGCGTCACCTGGTGCTGAACGCCACCCAGGATTCGCTGTACGTGCTGACCGAGTTCTCCGGCGAGGTGCTGCGGTACCGCCGCGACACCCACTTCGGCAACCTGACCCCGGCCGGGTCGGCCACCGCGTACGACGTTTCCTTGGGGCTCGGGCACAGCCAGTTCGGCGCCGACCCGCTGGCCCATCACTACATCTGGGGCGCCGACCTGCACTTCTCCGACCCGGCGCACCTGTGGTGTTCCGAGCGCACCGAGAGCACGCTGGGCGCGGTCTCGGTGGCCGCCGACGGCTCGCTCACCGCACCGGAGCGGTTCACGGTCACCGAGACCCAGCCGCGCGGCTTCGCGGTCTCCCCCGACGGCCGCTACCTGGTCAGCGCCGGTGAGCGCTCGACCAGCGTGTCGCTGTACCGCGTCCGGGGCGACGAACTGGACCTGCTCGGACGGGCCGAGACCGGGGCCAAGGCCAACTGGGTGTGGTTCGTGGCGCGCTGACCGCGCAAGCCCCCGGAGAGCTCAGTCCTGCTCGTCGGCCCAGGCCTTGGTGAGCCCGCGGACGTGGCCCAGGAACCGGTCGTGCTCGTGCGGCGGGTAGGTGGCCCGGACGGTGTCCACGATCAGCCGGTCGAAGGCGTCGGAGCGGACCCAGTCGAGTACCGCGGCGTCCAGGTGCCCCAGGTGCGCGGCGCAGAACGCCCAGTACTTGTCGGTCTCGAAGTAGTCGTCGGCGATCTCCAGGTACTCCTCGAGCTTCGCCTCGTACGGCAGCGAGGGGTCGTCGGCGATCTCGAAGAACCGCTCGGTGTGCAGGTCGATCATCGCCTTCCGGCCGGTGACCAGGCAGTACACGCTCCACCGCACCAGCGCCTTGATCGCCCACGGGAAGTAGTAGTGCAGCGACGTGATCGCCACGTCGGGGCAGGCGTTGGCGTAGTCGATCGGGTACACCTCGTCGCCGGCGACCAGCATCTCGGCCGAGTTGAACTCCCAGGCGAAGAAGGCGTTGACGATCCGGCTGATCGCGGCGGTCTCGTGGCCGGCGCTGGCCGACAGGAAGCCGTGCGAGACCTGGTAGCGGTTGTGCATCGGCTGCTCGGGACGGAAGTCCATCACCATGGTCTCCGGCCCGATCGACAGGGCCCGCGCGAACACGTCGTAGTCGACGGTCGCCTGCAGGTGCATCAGCATCTCGCCGGACGCGTCATAGGCCTTGCGCAGGTCGTCGGCGTTGTTGATCCGCGAGACCCCGCGCCAGCCGCCGCCGTCGAACGGCTTCATGTACAGCGGGTAGCCCAGGTCTGCGGCGAGCGCCTCGAGGTCGAAGGGCTGGTTGTACTTGGCCGAGGTGTAGGCCCAGCGGACGTTGTCCACCGGGTTCTTGTACGGCACCAGGACGGTCTTGGGCACCTTGAGGCCGAGCCGCAGCATCGCGCAGTAGGCGCTGTGCTTCTCCATCGACTGGAAGGTGAACGGGCTGTTCAGCAGGTAGGTGCCGTTGACCATGGCGGCCTTCTTGAGCCACTCCCGCGGGTGGTAGTACCAGTGCGCCAGGCGGTCGATGACGAGCGGCGTCCGGACCGGGTCGGTCAGGTCGAACGGCTCGATGGTCAGCCGCTCGGCGGCCAGCGTGTGGGTCACCCCGTCGATGGTGATCGGCCCGACCATGCCGAGGACGGCTTCGAACGCGCGCGGCCAGTCCTCCTCCGCGCCGAGCAACAGACCGATCTGGTGATGCCGATTCGTGGTCATGACGCAGACCCTAGCGATCTCAGCAGAATCGCGGCAGATGGTGGGCGATCTGACGTTGCCACCAGTGCCAGTCGTGGGACACGTCGTGGCCCCACAGGTCCAGTTCGTGGTTGATGCCCTTCTCGGTCAGCAGGTGCGCCAGGTGCTGGGTGGAGGGCAGCGCGCCGGTCGGATGCGTCTCCCAGGCGCCCTGCCCGGCGACCAGGACGGCGAACAGCCGGGAGCGCAACCAGTCCAGGTGGTCGCCGTGCAGGTTCGGCACGTAGTGGGACGGGTTGGCGAAGTAGGCGGCCTCGCCGCGATCGCCCCAGGCGTGCCAGCTGGTCGGGTCGTAGTTGCCGGACAGGCAGATGGCGACCGGGAACAGGTCGGCACGGGTGAGCGCGAACTGCAGGGCGTGGTAGGCGCCGAGCGAGCAGCCGGTGACGACGGCGTCCGGTGCGCCGGGGGTGTCGGAGCCGATGAAGCCGGCGACCTGATCGGTGATCCAGGACGCGTAGGCGCCGTGCCGGCGGGCGCGTTCCTCCAGGGACAGCCAGCGGTCGGACCACGTCTGGGCGTCGAAGGAGTCGACGCAGTACAGCTTGATCCGGCCGGCGTCGATCAGCGGCGCGACGGCGGCGACCATGCCGTTGTTCTCGTAGTCCCAGGCGCGTCCGGCCTCGGAGGGGAAGACCAGCACCGGGCGTCCCCAGTGGCCGTAGCGGATCACGGTGCCCCGGCGGTCGAAGCCGGGCGCGTCGAGTTCGAGCTGGTAGCGATCCATCAGGTCCAGGCCTCCATCAGCAGTCGGGTCAGATAAGGGTCGAGCAGGTCGCGCCACGTCGTCCAGGTGTGACCGTCGGGCACCTCGCCCCAGTCCACCGGCTGCCGGGTGGCGAGGTGAGCGGCGAGGGCGCGGTTGTTGGCCAGGTTCTCCTCCTGGCTGCCGCAGACGATGCCGATCGGGAGGTCGGGCTCGGGCGGGTCGGTGCGGTAGAGCGTCGAGGTGAACCCGGTGACCTGCGTCCAGTGCGAGTAGCCGGCCTCCTGCGGATCGAACGCGGGGGTGAAGAACGACCCGGACTGCAGGAACAGGCCCGCGAACGTCCCCGGGTGCCGGCGGGCGGCGTACAGGGCGGCCAGCGCGCCCAGGCTCTGCCCCATCAGGACGGGCCCGCCGGTCACGGCGACCCGGTCGGCCACCGCCGGGACGATCTCGGTGGCCAGGGCTTTCGCGTACAGCGGGTTGGCGGCATAGCGGGCGTGCCGGTGCGGCCCCGGATCGAGCAGGAGCACCCGCAGCGGGGGCAGTCGCCGCGCGGCGATGGCGGCGGCCAGGAAGTCGATCAGGCGTCCGTACTGGGCCATCTGGGTGCCGTCGTGGCTGATCAGCAGCGGGAGTTCGGAGCCGCGCCAGGCGTCCGCGGGTGCCCAGAGGGCGCCGGTCACCGGGCCGTCGGCGGTGTCGAACTCCCAGGGCCGGGTGGTGCCGTTGCTGCGCGGGGCGTCCAGCCAGGACGGCTCGGCGTAGCCGGGCATCGGCAGCCAGGAATGGTCGCCGAACACCCCGGCGACGCGCAGCTGGTTGGTCGGGTCGGTGATGGTGACGGGCTCGTCCTGGTCGGCCAGGGTGAGCCGGAAGAGGTACTCGATGCGGTGGGCGGGCGGACGCGGGATGCTCAGCTCCCAGCCGTCGTCCCCGCGGGTGAACGTGGTGCTCGCGACGGGGACCTCGGACCACAACCGGACGCCGGTGATTTCCGGGCCGATCGCGGGCAGCCGGAACACGACGCGGTCGGCCTGGACCGCGGTCGCGTTGGTGGTGACGGGCACTGACCGAGGGTATCGGTTGATCGAACCTGTCGAGATCCGCTCCCGTCCTCCGCCGGTCTCAGCCAGATCCCGGCGTGCGCCGGGATGACGTGGGGGCCTCATGCTGTCGTGCGCGATAGTCGCTCACGGGGCTCGATGGCCCGCTCACCGGGCTGGACAGTCCGCTCGCCCGGCCCGACAGTCCGCTCACCGGGCTCGATAATCCGTCATCCCGGGCTTGCCCCGGGATCTCGTCGGACCCCGCGCTCATTGACCGCCGCCGGCCGGTCGCCCCGGATGGAGGCCACCATGTCCACCACCCGCCGGGTGGCGCGGACATCGTGGGCACGGAAGCAGACCGTGCCCAGCCAGGCGGCGACGGCGGTGGCGGCGAGGGTCCCCTCCAGCCGGTCGTCGACGGCGAGATCGAGGGTCTCGCCGACGAAGTCCTTGCGGGAGAGTGCCTGCAGGACGGGGAAGCCGAGGCCGGCGAGCTGGGCGGTGGCGCGCAGGGTGCGCAGCGAGTGCCGGGTCGTCTTGCCGAAGTCCAGGGTCGGGTCGATCAGGATCGCGTTGGGTGGTATCCCGGCTCGTCGGGCTCGGTTCGCGCCCTCGGTGAGGATGCGAATGACGTCGGCGACCACATCGTCCGGATCATCACGGGGTGCGCCGTCCTGCCCCGGCGGACCGTAGGCGACGCCGTCCGGATCGGTGCGCGGAGCGGCGCCTCCGGTGTGCGAGACGACGTACCCGGCCCGGAGCTCGGCGGCGACGTGGACGAGGTCGGCGTCGGCGCCCTGCCAGGTGTCGTTGACCAGGTCGATCCGGACGTCCGCGCAGGCCCGGGCCACCTCCGCGCGCCAGGTGTCGAGGCTGATCAGCAGGTCGGGGTGGGAGGCCCGGACGGCCTGGAGGAACGGCAGCACCCGCCCGATCTCCTCGTCCGCCTCGACCCAGTCGCCGAGCTGGCCCGCCCGGACGCCCCCCACATCCACGATGTCGACGCCGGCGTCGACCATGGCGTCGATCGCCGCCAGCCCTGCCTCGATGGACGGGTAGCGCGCCGACGAGTAGAACGAGTCCGGCGTCCGGTTGACGATCCCCATCACCGCGGGGTTCGCCGCGGTGAAGGTGCGACCCCGCAGGATCAGCGGGGTCGGCTGGACGAGCGGAACGGGATCGACCGTGGACACGGGGTCAGCCTGCCACCCACCTGCTGATCCGACGACTCCGGGATCCCACACGTGCGCCGAACCGAAGACCATATTCATGTCGCAAAACCATTGACCACTTGCTCAGTTCAAACTATAATCGAACACATGATCATCACAGCGACGCCGTTCCAAGGCACCGCTGTGGAACGCCTCCGATACGCAATGGAACTCCGCCGACAAGCCGACGCCGACGAAATGCGGGCGATCGCCGAACTCGCCGCCGAGCACTCCTGGACCACCACCGACGAATACGACGTGATCGGCGAACGACCCGTCCGGCTCGGCGCCGACGGCAGCCGCCTGGTCGGCGAGTTCCTGCCCCTGGAGATCGCCGCGATCAAGGGCATCTCGGTCACCGCGGCGACCTTCCTGATCCGCGACGTGCTCAACCTCGAAGCCCGCCACCCAGCCCTGTGGCGCGCCGTCCGGGCCGGCACCATCCCGCCCTACAAGGCCTGCAAGCTGGCCCAACTGGCCGCGCACTACGAACTCACCCAAGAGCAGACCCTCGCAATCGACACCCAGCTCGCCGGCAAGATCGGCCGAATCGGCTGGCAACGACTCCAACGCCTCACCCGCGGCCTGATCGGCCAGCTTGCCGCCGACAAGATCAAAGCCGCCGCACAGAAGGCCCGCGACGCCCGCTTCGTGCGCAGCAACACAGCCGACGAGGCGGTCGTCACCGAACTCTGGGCCCGGCTCGACACCACCGACGCCCAACAGCTGGAAGCGACCATCCAAGCGATAGCAAAGAGTCTGCTCCGCCAAGGCGACACCGACACCCTCGACGTACGCCGGGCGAAAGCGCTCGGCATCCTCGCCACCCCGGCCCGCGCCCAAGCCATGCTCGAAGGCACCGACGATCAGCGCTACCTGCCCCGCACCAAGGTGTACCTGCACATCACCCCCGAACTCCTCGGCATCCACGGCGCCCCCGGCAACACCACCGGAGGCGACGACCCGGTCACTCCCGACGGCGGCAGCGAACCCATCGCCCGATCGGAAACGCTCGGCCCCCTGGTCAGGTCGCAATTGGCCGAGTTGTTCGGCACCCACCGCATCACCATCACCCCCGTCATCCACGCCGACGGCGAACACGCCGTCGACTCCTACGAGATCCCGCACCGGATACGCGAAACCGTGACCCTGCGCGACATATGCGAGATCTTCCCGTACTCCTCCCGCAGCGCCCGGAACCTCGACCTCGACCACACCCGGCCCTACACCCCCGGCACGGCAGGGCAGACCAGCCCCGACAACCTCGGGCCACTCACCCGGAAGACCCACCGCGCCAAGACCAGCCGACGCTGGCACCTCCGCCAACCCCGCAGCGGCACCTTCTGGTGGAGATCACCCACCGGCCAGCGCTACCGCGTCGGATCCGACGGCACCACCGACCTGCACCACCACTCACCACTCGAACGCCGGATCACCTGGCTACTCGACAGCAGGCCACCGCATACGCCGCCGCCGGAGCAACCGGGCTCTCCCGGGTGAGGCCGACCCATGTGCGGTGAGTTTCCGCACACCGCTCGTATGCGGGCTGGGATTCACCCGAACGTCTGACCTGTCGAGGGTTGCTCTCCGTGGGTGTGCTGCTCGCGCTC
>CALMIQ010000115.1 GCA_937863965.1 uncultured Micropruina sp. | reverse complement strand
GCCACCCGCGACCGGACGATCACGGCGACGCGGTTCATCAAGACCCAGACCGAGGCCCAGACCGTCGGGCACCTGACCTGCGCCAGCCAGTCCCGCGATCAGCTGCTGGAGACCCTGGCCTCCTACGCCGAGGCCGACGTGAAGCACATCCTGGCGATCCGCGGCGACATGCCGGGAGGGCCGACGGTGCCCTGGGTGCGGCATCCGGACGGCCTGGCGAACGCCACCGAGCTGGTGCGGCTGATCGCCGACAACTTCTCGTTCGGCATCGGGGTGGCCGCCTTCCCGGACGCGCACCCCGAGAACCGCGACCCCGGCCTGGACGCCCGGCTGCTGCTGGCCAAGCAGGAGGCCGGCGCGAGCTTCGCGGTCACCCAGCTGTTCTTCGACGCCGACGCCTACTTCCGGATGGTCGAACGGGTGCGGGCGATCGGCTGCACGCTGCCGATCGTGGCCGGCATCCAGCCGGTGACCAACCTGGCCCAGATCAGCAGGTTCGCCGCACTGTCGGGCGCCGAACTGCCCGACCGGGTGGTGCGCCGGCTGCACGAGGTCGGCGACGACCCGGCCGCCGTCCGGCGGGTGGGGGTGGAGGTCGCCACCGAACTAAGCGCGGAACTGCTGCGCGGCGGGGCGCCGGGCCTGCAGTTCTTCACCCTCAACCGGTCGCGGGCAACGGCAGCGATTCTCGCCAATCTCCGCCGGCTGGGTCTGGATCGACGCACACCAGCCGCTGTGTCGGACGGGTGAGCGCCACGTAGAGCACCCGGACGCCGCCCGGCGATTCGGCGACGATGTCGTCGGGCGCGACCACGAGCACCCCGTCGTACTCCAGGCCCTTGGCCTGCAGCGGCGTGACCACCACTAGGCGCTCGGAGGCCAGCGGTTCCAGCGCGGCGCGGACGGCGTCCAGCCGGGACGGCGGCGCGATCACCCCGACCGTGCCCGGTAGTTCCTGCAGCAGCGCCGCCGTCCGTTCGGCGACCAGCGCGGTCAGTCGCCCCGGCGTGGTGGCCAGCAGTTCGGGTTCCACCCCGGTGTGCCGGACGGCCTCGGGCAGGTCGGCGGCCGGATAGGCGCGACGGACGACGTCCGCGGCCAGCGCGAAGACCTCGGCGGGCGACCGGTAGTTGACGCTCAGCCGATAGGACCGGCTGGGGGCGTGCCCGACCAGTTCGGCGACCGCGTGCTCGGATTCGGCCGGGTCGGGCCAGCTGCTCTGCGCCGGGTCGCCGACGATGGTCCAGGACGCGTGCGCCCCGCGGCGGCGCAGCATCCGCCACTGCATCGGCGTGATGTCCTGGGCCTCGTCGACCAAGAGGTGAGCGTATTCGGTGTGCGCGTGGGCGTCCGGATCGTCGGCGACCTTCCGGGACAGCCGGTCGGCGGTGGTGACCAGTTCGGCGACCTCCCCGCCCTCGATGAAGACCGGCTCCTCGGCATCCGGTTCGGCCGGCGGCGGGCCGAGCAGCGCGGCCAGCTCGTCCAGCAGCGCGACGTCGGCCACCGACCAGGTCTCCTGCCGGAACGACTCGGTGAGGATGCGCTGCTCGTCGGCGTCCAACAGGCCGACGGCGACGCGCCGGGTGACGGCCGGGTCGTCCAGGCGGCGCAGCACCTCGGTGGGCGACAGGGTGGGCCACCAGGCGTTGACGAACATCTGCCACTGGGCCGAACCGGTGATCAAGTCCTCGATCGTCTCGGCGTCGAGCTCGAGTTCGGCGGGCACCTGCGGGACCAGGGCGGCCAGCAGCGCCTTCTCGGCCGCGGCCCGGGCGCGATTCACCTTGTGGCGGCGCAGTACCTCGTTGCGCAGCCGGTCGAGCGCGGCGGCATCCAGGCCGACCGGTTCGCCCTTGACGGTGAGCAGCAGCCGGGCGCCGCCCGGCCCCGGATCGACCAGCGGCAGGTCGACCAGCCGCTTGAGCAGCGGAGCCATCCGCAGCGAGCCCTTGATGGCGGCCGCGGCGGCGGCGTCGTTGCGGTCGGCGGCGAAGCCGAGGACGTCGGAAGCGACCGCCCCGACCGAGCGCAGGATCACCGAATCCTCGCCCAGCGACGGCAGCACCCGCTCGATGTAGTTCATGAACGTCGCGGACGGGCCGACCACCAGGATGCCGCCGCGTTCGAAGCGCCGCCGGTTGGAGTACAGCAGGTAGGCGGCGCGGTGCAGCGCGACCACGGTCTTGCCGGTGCCCGGTCCGCCGGAGATCACGGTGACGCCCTGGGCGTCGGCGCGGATCGCCTCGTCCTGCTCGGCCTGGATGGTGGCGACGATGTCGCGCATGTGCCGCCCGCGGGCCCGCTGCAGGGACGCCATCAGGGCGCCCTCGCCGATGATCACCAGGTCGCCGGCCTCGGCGGCGTCGAGCAGGTCGTCCTCGATGCCGATCACCCGGTCGTTGCGGCAGCGCAGCACCCGGCGGCGGGTGACGTCCATCGGGTCGGACGGTGTGGCCCGGTAGAACGGTTCGGCGGCGCGGGCCCGCCAGTCGATCACCAGCGGCTCGTACTCCTCGTCGCGGACGCCGATCCGGCCGATGTAGCGGACGTCCCCGTCGGACAGGTCGAGCCGGCCGAAGACCAGGCCCTCGTGTTCGGCGTCCAGCACCGCGAGCCGCTTGGCGGCCTGGAAGGCGAAGGCGTCCCGCTCGAACATCGCGGTGCCGTCCTCCTCGCGCATCCAGGTGCCGCGGTCGGAGGTGTAGATCGCGCGTCCGGCGTTGGCGGCCCGTCGGGCGGAGGCGGCCGCCTTCGCGAGCTGCGCGTAGACGAGGTCCACATGGGCCTGCTCGATGGCGAGTTCGCGGTCGAGCGCCGAGGCTGGCTGGGTCAAGGAACCTCCTGCTTGCCGTTTTTGCCAGACGTCCAACTCTACGCCGATCGAACCGGTCAGTCATGTGTCCGCCGCGACGCCCACGACCTGACCGATGGGCTGCGCCGTCCACACCCGCCGTGACAGAGTTGTCCCCATGCCCGTGGCTGACCGTGGTCACCTCTTCCCCGGCAAGAGGTTCATCTCCACCGTGTTGGAGGCGCTGGACACCAAGACCGCGTTGAGTGGCGAGATGACCAGGCGCTACCTGCAGCGGGCGGCGATGGCCGGCGTGATCATCGGCGGCTTCTACCTGATCAACTTCACCGTGATCGCCGCCTTCGTCGACGCCGCGCCGGCGCTGAAGGGGATCGGACGCCTGGTCGGCGCGCTGGCCTTCGGCTGGGCGCTGGTCTTCATCTACTACTCGCGCTCCGAGTTGCTGACGTCGAACATGATGATCGTCTCGATCGGCGCCTATCACAAGCGGACGACCTGGCCGAAGGCGATGCGCCTGCTCGTCCTCTGCTTCTTCGGCAACTTCCTCGGCGGACTGCTGGTCGCGGTGCTGGTCTGGGCCAGCACGCTGGCGTCGGGAACGGTGCTGGAGCAGATGGTCGCCGCCGTCGATCACAAGCTGGAGTACGTCGCGAGCGGACCGGCCGGCTGGGCCGACCTGCTGGTCCGCGCCATCCTGTGCAATTTCATGATCAACATGGCGATGCTGCTGGTCTACAACGGACTGATCAAGGAAGACCTGACGAAGTGCCTGGTGATGGTGATGTCGGTGTTCGTCTTCGCCTTCGCGGGCCTGGAGCATTCGGTGGCCAACACGGTGCTGTTCACCATCGTCGGCCTGCGCGAGGGCCTCGACGCGGCCCTGGCGGTGGGCAATGTGGCCGTTGCCCTGATCGGCAACTTCATCGGCGGCGGGCTGTTGATCGGCGTCTACTACGCCTATGTGAACGACGATTCCCGGCATGCCGCGACGCCGGCGGGCCACCCGGAGTGATCAGGACGCCGGCGCACCGGCCCTGACCGGGTCGGGGGTGCTGAGCCAGGTGCAGACCATCTCGGTCAGCGTCGCGATCGAGGCCTCCAGCGCCTCCGGGGTGTCGATCCGGACGCCGAAGGTGGCCTCGATCGTCGGGGCGTTGGTGATCCGGAACAGCGCGACGGCGCTCATCTGCAGGTGCAGGTCGACGGCGGCGACGTCGCGGACGAAGTATGCAGACAAATTCCCTGTTTGTGAACCATCTAGTTAGTTCAATTTTCCGGAATCTGCGTTCCGGGCTCCGCTGCCGAGCCCGGTCGAGGGCTTCACGGTGCGGCGACGCTGGCACCCGCACTACGACGAGGAGCCCGGCAACCGCCGGCTGAGCGCGTCGGTCGCCGAGCTCTTCGCGGCGCCGGCTCGGGCCGGCGTGTGGGATTACGTCAGATTCGCACCGGCCTCCGCCTCAGCCGCCGGAGGGCACCCCACGATCTGACGTAATCTGACACGCCGGCCATGGCTGCGAGCCGCTGGACGGCTGGCGGGCCGTACGGACGACGTCCGAGGCTCACGCCCCGGCGATCTCCACGACGCCGCCCGTCCGCGCGGCCTCGGTGACGGCCTCGACCACCTGCAGCGCCTTCAGCCCGTCGCGGGCGCTGCAGATCGGCTCGGCCTCGCCCCGGATCACCGCGGCGAAGTGGCTGACCTGGTTGGCGAGCGGATCGCTGCGGTCGATGCTCTCGACGGTGGTGTTCATCGGCTCCCACCACGAGCGCGTGCCGGCGAACGTCCTCACCCGCATGGTCGGCACCGACAGCGATCCATCGGTGCCGGCGATGTGGTAGCAGTCCTCGTCGTCGAAGGATGAGTAGCTGAGGTTCTCCTTCGCCGTCTGTTCCCACGAGCGAGCGGACGCCGCGGCGTCCGAGAGCAGGAAGGTGCCCAGCGCACCGTTGGCGAAGGTGAAGACCATCGCCGCGGTGTCCTCGACCGGGAAGCCCCGGGTGGCGTTGGAGGTGACGGCCTGCACCCGGACGATGTCGCCGACGAGTGACAGCAGGTTGTTCACCTCGTGGATCAGGTTGAGCAGGATCGGTCCGCCGCCGGGCATCCGCCGCCAGCCGCCGCCGACGTCGAAGTAGTCGTCGGGTTTGTAGAACATGGCCGTGCCGACGACGGCGACCAGGGGCCCGAGGCGTCCGCTCTGGACGATCGCGCGGGCCTTCGCCATCACCGGGCCGTAGTTGCGGTGATGGCCGGTGAGAACGGGCACGCCGGCCGCGTCGCTCGCCTCGACCAGCCTGGTCGCGTTCTCGACCGTGTCGGCGATCGGCTTCTCGACGATCACCGGGACGCCGGCGGCGACGCAGGCCAGGCCGCCCTCGGCGTGCAGCCGGTTCGGCGTCGCCAGGATGATGCCGTCGGGCTTCTCGCCCGCGAGCAGCTCGTCGAGCGTCGGGTACAGGCGGACGCCGTACCGTGCGGCCAGCACCTCGCCGTCGGGGCCGGGCTCGACGATGGAGTGGATCCGGGCGTCCGCGCTGCGGTCGATCTCCTCGAGATGCCGCTTGCCGATCAGGCCGCCGCCGACGACGGCGATGTGGACGGCTTCCATGGTCGCCTCTGCCTGGGCGGGCCGCCGGGTCAGGCGTCCAGCTGGGCGATCACGAACTCCAGCGCGAGGGTGTAACCCATCACGCCGAACCCGGCCATCACGCCGACCGCGATGTCGGAGAGGTAGGAGTGGTGCCGGAACGCTTCGCGCTTGTGCACGTTCGAGATGTGCACCTCGCAGAACGGGAGCTGGACGCCCGAGAAGGCGTCCCGGATCGCGACGCTGGTGTGGGTGTAGGCGCCGGGGTTGATGATCACGAAGCGGGTGCCGTCGGTGCGGGCCGCGTGCAGCCGGTCGACGATCGCACCCTCGTGGTTGCTCTGGAAGCAGTCGACCTGGTGGCCCGCGGCCTCGCCCTGGGCGATGGCGGCGGCCTCGACGTCGGCCAGGGTGGTGGCGCCGTAGATCTCGGGCTCGCGGGTGCCGAGGAGGTTCAGGTTCGGGCCGTTGATCAACAGGATGGACATGCGTGCTTCCTTCGTGGTGCGTCGTTGCGGTGGGGTCATCGTGCCAGGTCGGCCAGCGCCAACTCGACCAGTTCGCGCGGCGGGTTGACCTCGGCCGGGCTGCCGAGGTCGCGCAGCACGATGAAGCGCCACCCGTCGCGATACTTCTTGTCCCGGTCGAGCGACCATTCGAGCTGCTCCAGCGAGTAGCTGGCGCTGGTCGGCAGGCCGAGAGCGGTCAGCACGGTGCGATGGGCGTCCACGCCCTCGGCCGGCAGCCAGCCGAGCCGGTGGGAGAGGTGGGCGGCGGCCATCATCCCCAGGCTGAGGGAGCCGGCCACCTGGCCGGGAGCGGCGGCCTCGAAGGCCCGGCTGAAGGTGTGGCCGTAGTTGAGGTGGGCGCGGGCGCCCTCTTCCCGTTCGTCGGAGGTGACGATGTCGGCCTTGATCTCGACGCTGCGCCGGACGGCGTGCAGCAGGGCCGCCGGTTCGGCGGCGGTGAGGCTGGGGGCGCGGTCGCCGAGGAAGCCGAGCAGGTCGCGATCGGCCAGCAGCGCGTGCTTGGCGATCTCGGCCAGGCCGGCGGGGTAGTCCGGACTCCCGGAGGCCAGGTCGGCGTCGCACATCACCAGCACCGGCTGGTGCACCAGGCCGAGCAGGTTCGGGCCCTGGGCCAGGTGGATGGAGTTCTTGCCGCCGATCGCCGAATCGGCCTGGGCCTCGAGCGTCGTCGGCACCAGGACGAACCGCATGCCGCGGTGGTAGATGGCGCTCAGGAAACCGACCAGGTCGACGGTGGGCTCGCCGCCCACGCCGATCAGCAGGTCCCCGCGGTGGATGGCCAGGTCGGCCAGCTGGCCGGCGAGGCGTCCGACCTGCTCCAGGCTCTTCACCTGTGCCGGGGTGGTGTCGGCGGGCAGCCGCAGCTGGTGGACCTCCGTGACCCCTCCGGCGACGGCGTGGGCGACCCGGGCGCCGGCTTCATCGTCGCCCGGCCCGGAGATCACCACCACGTGGCGCACCTCGGGCAGCTCCGGCAGCAGCCGGCCCAGTTCGTCGAGGACGCCGTGGCCGACGTGGACGCGGTAGCTGCCGCCGGGCGGTGCGACCAGGATGCCGGGGCTGCCGTCGAGTTCGGCGGTCGCGGTCAGCCGGGCCAGGATCTCGAAGGCGACGTCCTCGACCCGGCGTCCGGTGGTGAACGAGGTGACGGACGCCGTGGTGGCGTAGATGTCGAGCCGGGAGGCGTAGAGGGCGTCCAGCCCCGGCTTGCCCAGCAGCGGGCGGTAGGTGTCGCCGCCGACCCGGGCCAGCGCCTCGGGCAGCTCGACGTGCAGGTAGACCACGGTGTGCCGGCGCAGCGCCTCGCGGGTGGCCGCCGAGCCGCAGGCGCCGCCACCCAGGGACAGCACACAGGCCTGCCCGTCCAGCAGTTCGGCGATGGTGCGCTCCTCGAGCGCCCGGAATCCCGGTTCGCCCAGGTCGTCGAAGAGGGCCGAGATGCTGCGCCGCTGCTGGTGCTCGATGACCAGGTCGCTGTCGACGAACGGCAGCCCGAGCCGTTCGGCCAGCAGCCGCCCGATGGTGGTCTTGCCCGCACCCATGAATCCGATGAGGACGATCACGCTGGGCTCCTGGTCGGGCGCTCGGGCTCCACCCGACGTGACGGGCGGCTTGTCGCTCGGGAGTCTAGTGTCCCGGCGTGGGACGGCCGTCCGGGGTTCGGACGCTGGCCCGCCCGCATCCGCGCGTGCGGCGTCCGATCAGGTGGTGCCGCCGGGCACGCCGGCGAGACTGCCTCCGAACCGATCGGCCCCGGCCGCGGGGATGCCGCCCGCACCCGGTCGCCAACTGCGCACGGCACCGCCGCCGAACGGCACCACGTGCACCAGGCCGGTGGCGTAGGTGGTGTCGGTGGGCGAGCCGATCAGCAGCACCCGCTCGGTGGCGCCGAACACGGTCGAGACCCGTTCGCCGAACCGGTCGTTCGACCGTGCGGCGCTGAGGAATCCGGCGCTGTCCTGGGTGTAGGTGACCTCCGAGCCGAGGCTGTCGATCGGGAAGACCTGCACCTGGCCGGCGTCCTCGTAGCCGTTGACCTTCTCGCCCGGCACGCCGACCGCAAGCCGGGTGTGGGTGTCGCCGAGCCCGGGAGCGATCCAGGCGAGGCTGCCGCCGAACTCGTCGCCGGGTTCGGCGGAATCGCCGACTCCGGCGGTGTCCTGGGTCAGCGAGGTGCCGATGGAGATGTCGCGCCGATCGGAGCTGAACAGTTGCACCAACCCCGCGTCGGCGTCGCTGCCGATGTCCTCGCCGGGCGCGCCGACGGCGAGCCGCGAGGCGGAGCCGACGCGGATCGCGTCCACGGTCGAACCGTAGCGGTCGCCCTTCTCGGCCGTCCCGGGGACGCCGGGGGCGTCCTGGTCGAGGGAGTAGCTGCTCAACTCGTCGGAGTAGTAGATCTCCTCCACCACGATCACCGATCCGGCATCGGCCTTGCTGCCGATGTCCTCCCGCGGGGCGCCGACGGCGCAGTCGACGATGTCGGTGACGTTGTCGGGGCTGGACAGGTAGCCGCAGGCGAGCGCGGCGCCGAATCGGTCTCCGGGCTCGGCGGCGCCCACCACCCCGGGGGTGTCCTGGGTGATCCAGAAGGTCTCGGTCCCGCCGTCATAGGCGGCTCGCACGGCGAATGCGCCGGCATCGTCGTGCCCGTTGACGTTCGCGCCGGGCACCCCGATCGCCAGCGCGTAGGCGTCCGGCGCCGGCGTGCCACCCTGGCCGAGGTCCTCGACCAGGTCGACCGCGTAGCCGAACTGATCGCCGGCGGTGACCGGCTGCCCGAAGCTCGCCTGGGTGTATTGCGTGGAGACCGCACCGGTGCCGAGGCCGGACGCCGCCCCCCAGATCACCTGGACGTAGCCGGAGTCGGCCTGCCCGCCGATGTCCTCGAACGGGGTGCCGGCCACCGCGTCGGTGAAGCCGTCACAGTTCACGTCGGCCGTCGCGATCGCGTAGCCGAACTGGTCGCCGGCCTCGGCGGTTCCGGCCACGCTCGCCGCGCCCTGCCACAGCACGCTGCGGGCTCCCTCGCCGACCAATCCGTCGGCGTCACCGTAGAGGACGACGATCCGGCCCGCCCCGGCCTGTCCGTTGACGGTTGCGCCCGGGTCGCCCACCAGGGCGTCCGAGCGGCCGTCCCCGTTGAAGTCCGACCGCATTCCGGCGGCGCAGCTGTCCGCGCTGGCCCGGGCCTCGGTTGCGACGCCGAGCGGAGGCAGGGCCAGCAGCCCCGCCGCAGCGGTCAGTAGCAGACGTCGACCTCGTTCGTTCATGATGCCCCCCGTAACCCGCCGGGCAATGGCCCGGGCGTTGCCTCCAAGGAGGCCGGCCGAGCGGTCGTGATACCGGACGCCGGCGTTGACCGGTGCGACCGAGGTTCCCGGGCGGCGGATGGGAAGTGCCCAGGGCGAAGCGGAGGACCTCTGTCGCGTGCGCGACGTGCTCATGGGTTCCGTGCGGCCGACAACGTCTCCATGGGTGGGCCGGTGTCGATGAGGCCGCAGGTCAAGGGCCGGTGTCCGGAGCGGATGCCGCGGGGTCGGTGAGGCTGCGGAGCATGGTCAGGGTTTCGCGCAGTTGCCGCATCCGGCGCTCGCCCAGGTGTGCCGTCCAGTCGGCCTCGATGCGTTCCTCCTCTGCGCGCGCGAGGGGGAGGGCGGCCACGGTCCTGGGGGTGAATCGCACCAGCCGCGCGCGTCCGTCCGTCGGATCGGGGACTCGCTCGACGTAGCCCGCCCGCTCGAGCTTGTCGACCAGGGCGGTCGCGGTCTGTTTGGCCACCCGGGCCCGTTCGGCGAGGACGGTCAGCCGCGTGCCCTCATCGTCGATGCCCATCATCAGTCGGCTCTGGGCGATGGTGATGTCGTCGAAACCCTGCGCCGTGATGGCGGCGTACACCCGCGCCTCGGCGTAGCGCGACGAGATGAACATCAGCAGCGCCGTCGGTAGCTCTCGTGTCATCCAGCCTCTTGAAGTAGTCCTACTATCGAACTATATTGGTTCGTTGTTAGGACTATCATGGCACGGGAGGGGAGCGCGATGCCGGACACCCCGGTCGTTCAGTTCTGGTTCGATCCCATCTGTCCCTACTCATGGATCGGCTCTCGGTGGCTACTCGAGGTCAGCTCCCGGCGTCCGCTCGGCATCGAATGGAACGTGATGAGTCTCTACCTGCTCAACGCGGACCGGCGCGGGGGCGATGAGGCGTACGTCGACTACCTCGCGACGATGCGTGGACCGGCCCGGGTCGCCATGACGGCACGTGCGCAGCACGGGTCCGATGCGTTGGTTGGGCTCTACATGGCCTTCGGCGGCCGCATCTTCGACCGCTGGCGACGTCCGGGTCCGGACGAGTGCCGCGTCGCGATGGGGGAGGCCGTGGCCGAACTGGGGCTGCCTCGCCAACTCGCGGACGCCTACGACAGCGAGGTGGCCGACGATGCGGTCCGGGCAAGCCACTCCGACGCCATGGCGCTGGTCGGCGATCAGTGCGGCAACCCGGTCATCACGATCGACGGCGCCGCCTGCTTCGGGCCGGTGCTCAACTCCATCCCCCGGGGTGCGGACGCCGTCCGCATCTTCGACGGGACGCGGCTGCTCACCGGCTGGCCCGGCTTCGCCGAGCTCAAGCGCACCCGCGTCACCGTTCCCGTCTTCGCCTGAACGACCCCAGGAGAATCGCCATGAGGACGACGCCATGACTCAGACCGATACTCCCGACCAGCTGTGGGCCGCGATCGACGACCAGCGCACCCGGACGGCCGACCTGCTCGCCACCCTGACCGCCGCGCAGTGGGCCGAACCCAGCCTCTGCGAGGGCTGGACGGTGCGCGACGTCGCCGCGCACCTCACGCTGCAGCAGGAGACGATCGGCTCGATCCTGGTCTTCACCCTGCGCCACCCCGGCCTGGTGTCGGTGGACCTCAACCACACGATCAGGCAGTCGGCCCGGACCCTCGCAGCCGAGCTTCCGGCGGAGGAACTCATCCGCCGGATCCGCGCCATGGTGGGCTCGCGCCGCCACAACAGCTTCGTCACTCCGCTCGAGACCCTGACCGACGCGCTCGTGCACGGCCAGGACATCGCGATCCCGTTGGGACTGCCGCTCGCGATGGATCCACGGGCGGCGGTCATCGCCGCCACCCGCCGCTGGGAGACGCGCGGCACGTGGCTGGCGAAGGTCAACCGGCGGCTCCCGCTCGACGGCCTCCGGCTCCGGGCGACGGACGCCGAATGGGCGGTGGGCGAAGGACCCGAGGTCGCCGGCCCGATCGCCGCCCTGCTGCTGCTCATCACCGGACGCCCCGCGCGGGTCGCCGACCTGGCGGGGGACGGCGCCGCGCTGCTTGCGGCCCGTCTGTGACGTCCGCGCGGCCAGGTCAGGCGATCCCGCCGCCGTCCACGACCAGCGCCGAGCCGGTGACGAAGGACGCCTCGTCGCTGGCCAGGAAGACCACCGCCGCGGCGATCTCTTCGGGGCGGGCCATCCGGCGCAGCGGACGGTCGGCGGCGTCGGCCAGGAAGGCGTCCTCGGTCCAGCCGATCTGGGCGGCCTCGGAACGCAGCATGCCGGTGTCGGTGTCGCCGGGGTTGATCGAGTTGACCCGGATGTTGGCCGGGCCGTGGTCGATCGCCAGCGCCCGAGTCATGTTCACCACGGCACCCTTGGAGGCACAGTAGGGCAGCGCCCGGGCGCCACCCTTGAGCCCCCAGCCCGAGCCGGTGTTGACGATCGAACCGCCGCCGGCCGCCTCCAGGTACGGGATGGCGTGCTTGCACATCAGGAAGATCGACCGGACGTTCACCGCGAACGACAGTTCCCAGTCGGCCAACGCGGTCTCGACCGCGGTCGTCCGGCGGGCGATGCCGGCGTTGTTGAACACCACGTCGAGGCCGCCGAACTCCGCGACCACCGCCTCGACGGCGGCGGCGACCGCCTGCTCGTCCGAGACGTCCACGCCCAGCGCGATCGCGGTTCCCCCGGAGGAGGTGATCGCCTCGGCGACCGCCCGCGCGCCCGCCTCGTCGAGGTCGAGCACCGCGACCGCGGCGCCCTCGGCGGCGAAGGCCGCGGCGGTGGCCCGTCCGATGCCGCCGGCGCCGCCGGTCACGATCGCCCGCTTGCCTGCCAGTCTCATGGTCTGTCCTTCCGTTCCGCCGAGGCCGGCACGGCCCGGACGAGTGCGATGTCCTGAACTCCGGTGGTGACCCGTTGGTGGCCGGCGAGCGCGGCGTCCAGGTCGTCGTCGCCGGTGTCGATCAGCAGCGGTCCGTCCAACCCCAGCAGTTTGCCCGTGGTGGCGCCGACCAGCAGCGGCGGATCGGCGAGCGCCTGCAACACCGCGGCCGAGAACTGCTGGTTGCCCCGGCCCAGCAGGAAGCCTTGCCCGCCGATGCTGGTGACGACCGCGTGACACGGGGATTCGTGGGTGAAGCCGAGCAGCTCGGTGGCACTCGCGTCGGCCAGCAGCAGGTGGCGGTCGCGGATGACGTCGACGCCCAGCGGGGTCTTCACCACGCCCAGCTCGGACGCCAGCGCCGCCATCGTGCCGCCCGGGCCGAGGAAGTAGGTGTGACCCGGGAGCAGCCGGGTGGCGAGTCCCGCTGCGACGCCGCGCACGGCGTCCGCCTCGGACGCGCCGGTGGGGGCCTTGCGGCTCTGGGTCCGCCCCCGGACGACCGGGGTCGGGGCGGTGCCGAACAGGGTCGCCTCGACGATGCCGGCGCGGATCTGCTGTTCGCTGATGTCGACCACGTCGCGGTCTTCGATGGTCACCTCGCCGCCCTGGACGACGGCCGCCGCGATTGCGCCTGCCGCCGCCGGGCTGACCGCGAACACCCCGGAGTACATCTTCACGCCGCAGGGAATCCCGAGGATCGGGCTCGCGAGCGCCCGCCGGTCGAGCTCGTCGAGACCGCCGGTAGTGCCGATGGTTACCGCGGTCCGTTGGTCGAGCCGGTCGAGACCGCTGGCAGCGGCATGGGTTCCGACGAGCTCAACCGGCGGTGGGTCGGTCTCGGCGAGTTCGACCGGCGGGGGTTGCGGGAGTCCCCGCAGGACGTCTCGGGCGGTGCCGTCGCCGCCGGCGAACAGGATCAGCGCAACCCCTTGCCGGGCCAGTGCCGCGACCGCGGACGCGGTGTCGTCCGCGGTGCTCGGCGAACCCGGCTGGTAGCAGACCTCCACCCGCAGCCCCGCGACGGCGGCGCAGGCGTCCGCGCCCATCGCGCCGGCGGCGGTCAGCACCACCGTGCCCTCGGGCAGCCGGCGCAGCGCCCGCACCGTCCGCTCGACCGCGTGCTCGGCGCCGCCGCGGCTGCGGGCCAGCTCCTGGACCTCGGCCCCGTCGCTGCCCTTCAGCCCGGCGGCGCCCCCGATGCCGGCGATCGGGTTGATCACCAACCCGATCGCTCCACCGCTCAGGGTCACAGCCCGTACTTGCGGCGGTAGCCGCGGTAGGTGATCGCCCACCGCGCCGGGTCGTCCAGGTCGTCGTGACCGGCGTGGTGGATCGGCGTGTTGTACGGCGCCCCGGCGACCAGCTCCGGATCCTCCCGGGCTTCCTGCGCCACCGCCGCCAGGGTGTCGCAGTACTCGTCCAGCTCGGCCTGCGAGTACGCCTCGGTGGGCTCCAGGGTGAACGGCTGCGGCACCACGAAGGGGTGATGGCTCGACCAGTAATGCATGCCGAAGTCGGCCATCCGGATGCCGATCTGGAAGGTGTCGACCCCGGTCTGTTCGTACAGCTCCTGCCACGAGTAGCGGACCTGCTCGATCCGCCGCTTGCCCGCCGCGTACGGCGCGGACGCCCCCGGGATCGCCAGCACCTTCGACAGCACGTAGTTGTTGTTCAGCACGGCGATCTCGGCGACGTCGCGCAGCCCCTCGGCGCCCAGCGCCCGGATCCAGGCGTAGGCCCGGACCAACACCGGCACCGTGCCGTGGTGCGGACCGATCTTGCCGATCGACTGGGGCCGGTCGGAATCCAGCACGAACCGGACGCCGTCGCGGGCCTCCGCGTCGTCCACCCGCTCGATCACCGGGTAGGGCAGGAAAGGCACCAGCTTCTCGCTGACCGCGGACGCCCCGCCGCCCGGCCCGCCGCAGCCGTGCGGCGTCGAGAACGTCTTGTGCAGGTTGAAGTGGCACAGGTCGAAGCCGGCGTCCCGGGCCCGGGTGATGCCGAGGATGCCGTTGGCGTTGGCCTGGTCGTAGCAGGCCAGGGCGCCGACGGAGTGCACGGCGTCCACGAACGCGCGGATCCGCGGGTTGTAGATGCCGGTGTCCTCGGGATTGGTGATCAGCAGCGCGGCAGTCTGCGGGCCGATCGCCGCCTTCAGGGCGTCCAGGTCGGGGTAGCCGTCGGCGTCCGGGTAGAGGGTGATCACGTCGTAGCCGGCCGTCTTCGCCGCCGCCGCGTTGGACGGGTGGCTGAAGATCGTGGTCACCACCTCGCGGCGTTGGGCGTCCTCGCCGTTGGCCTCATGGAACGCCCGGATCATCGCCACGTTCGCCCAGATCGCCCCCGAACCGCCGGAGGTCTGCATCGACACCCGCGACATGCCGGAGATCTCGGCGAGCATCCGCTCCAGCTCCCAGATGATCTGCAGTACGCCTTGGGTGCTGTCCGGATCCTGCGCCGGGTGCAGGTCGCGCAGCAGCGGGGTGTTGATCAGCTGGTCGTTCACCTTGGGGGAGTACTTCATCGTGCAGGTGCCCTGCCCGATGTCGATGTTGAAGTCGGCGCCCAGGTTCTCCTGCGACAGCCGGACGAAGTGCCGCAGCACCCGCATCTGGGCCATCTCGGGCAGCTCCAGCGGCGACGTCCGGGCAAGGCCGGCAGGCACCACCTGATCCAGGCCGCCGGTGGTGGCGACGACGTCCGGTTCGGGGCGCGACACCAGCACGCCGCGCTCGCCCTCGGCGGACAGCTCGAAGATCAGCGGCTCGTCCCAGCGGGCCTGGTGGAAGCGGCGCAGCGGGGGCTTGGGGGCCAAGGGCAGGCTCATCGGCGGTTCTCCTGGTTCAGTGCGGCCTCGATCACGGTGGACAGCCGATCGATGTCGGCCCGGCTATGCATTTCGGTGACGCAGACGACCAACTCGGAGTCTCCGCGGACGATCCCCGGCTCGACTCCGCGCGCTCGACAGCGAGCGACCAGCTCGGCCGCCGGAATCGGGGTGGTGATCACGAACTCGCGCAGATGGAAGGCGTCGTCGGCCAGCTCGATGCCGTCGATCGCGGCCAGCCTCTGCTGGGCGTAGCGGGTGCGCAGCGCCAGGGTCTCGCCCAGGTCGCGCATGCCCTGCGGGCCCATCAGGGCCAGGTAGACGCCGGCGGCGATGCCCCACAGGGCGGCGGCGGTGCCGACCCACTCCTTGCCCTCCTCGCGGACGGCGAACGACGTCCGCTCGTAGGCCACGTCGCCGAAGCCGATCTCGCCGGGGACGTCGGTGGTGGTCAGGCCGAACAGCCGCGACGGCAGCTCCATCACCAGCCGCGGGTCGTCGGCGCAGGCCAGGTAGCCGGCGTGCGCGCCGCCGAACCACTGGCCCAGCCCGAGCGACTGGATGTCGCCGCAGGTCAGGTCGGCGCCCTGGGTGGCCGGCGGCTCCAGGACGCCGTAGACGACCGGATCGGTGCCGACCACCAGCAGCGCGCCCGCGCCGTGGGCCAGCTCGGCCAGCGCGCGCAGGGCCGGCTCGACCGCGCCGGTGGCGCTCGGCGTCTCCACCCAGATCGCCGCCACGTCGTCGTCCAGGGCCTCGGCGACGGCGTCCAGGTCGGCGACCGCATCCCTGGTGGCAAGCCGGCGGACCCGCATCGCGCCGAGGAAGTCGGTGACCCGGCTGAGCTTGTCGGCGTCCGCGTCGGAGACCAGCAGCACGGTGCGGCGTCCGGTGATCCGGCCGCTCATCGCCAGCGCCGTCGAGGTGGCCTGGAAGCCGTCGTAGGTGGGAATCGTCACCACGTCGGTCTGCAGCAGTTCGCCCAGCTCGGACGCGTACTCGAACAGGGCCTGGAACCGGCCGTGGTCCTCGTACGGCTCGCCCGCGTAGGCGGTGAGGAACTCGCCGCGGCTGATCACCTCGGTGACCACCGCGGGAACCGCGTGCGGATAGGTGCCGCCGCCCAGGAACGCCAGCCGATCGTCCGGCGAGGAGTTACGGGCCAGCAGCCCGGCGACGTGCCGGCGCAGGTCCTCCTCGGCGACCAGGGCCGGCGGCAGGTCGAGCGGGCGGTGCAGCCGCAGGTCGTCGGGGACGTCGGCGTAGAAGTCCTCGACCGAGGTTGCCCCGGTCGCCGCCAGCATGGCCGCCTTCGACGCGGGCGCGGTGTTCGGAATGTAGGGATGGACGCGCGGTTCACTCATGCTCATACCTCGATCGAATGGACGTGGTGCAGGGACGGGGTCGGGCTGGGCATCCGCAGCACGGCAACCCCGAACGGCGGCAGCGTGATGGTCAGCCCGGAGGCGCGCCGGACGGGCGGATCGCCGTCCGGTGCGAGCAGGACGTCGGCGTCGACCGGCCCGCGGGCCTCCGCCGGGATGGGTGCGTGGTTGAGCACGAAGACGTGATCGGTCTCGCCGTCGGTGCGGGTGACCACCTCGACCGACGGGTTGGCCGACATCCGGACGTCGATCCCGGCCTCGGCGCACACCTGATGCAGCCACGGGGTCAGGGCGTCCAGGCTCAGCCCGGCGCTGACGTAATACGCGACGCCGGCGCCGAACGAGCGCCGGGTGATCGCCGGGCGGTCGTGCAGCGGGCGTCCGTCGTAGTGGGCGAGGATGTCGACGTCGTCGGCCACCTCGATCCACTCGGCCCAGTCGTGCGGGGTGGTCCGGGCCCCCGACGCGAACTGCACGATCTGGGCCTCGGCGTCGACCAGCGGCCAGTGCTCGTCCACCTCGACGCCGAGCAGGTCGCGCAGCGGCCCGGGCGGGCCACCCGGGTGGACGCGCTCGCGGTCGTCCACGACTCCGGAGAACGGCCCCACGACCAGGGTGCCGCCGCCGCGGACGTAGGACGCCAGCGCCGCGGCCTGCGCGTCCGTCGTGACGTAGAGGGTGGGCGCAACGATCACCGCGTAGCGAGAGAGGTCCGTGCCGGGAGCGGCGACCGAGTCGACCGCCAGGCCGAGGGAGTGCAGCGCGGCGTGATAGCGCCGGGCCTCGTCGTGCCACGACCGCGCCGCCGGCAGGGAGGCGTCCGGGCGCAGCGCCCAGATCGTGTCCCAGTCGACCACGATCGCCACCGACGAGCGCACCCGGCTGCCCACCACCGGCGCCAGCGCGGCCAGGTCGGCGCCCAGTTCGGCCGCCTCGGCGAAGCTGCGGCTGGCCTCGCCGCGATGTCCGAGCAGCGCCGAATGGAACCGCTCGGGCCCGGTGCGGGCCGCCCGCCACTGGAAGAACATCGTCCCGTCCGAGCCGTGCGCCACCGCCTGCAACGCGTCCGCCCGCAGTTGGCCGGGGGTCTTCGGGACGTTGACCTCGCGCCAGCTGACGGCGCTCGGCGCCGACTCGATCAGCAGCCAGGGCCGATCCTTCAACGACCGCATCAGGCCGTAGCTCAGGGCGATGTCGGTGTGGCCCGCGCCGTCGGCCGGGTAGGGGTAGGCGTCGTTGCTGACGACGTCCTCGGCGGCGGCGAACCGCCAGTAGTCGAGGTCGCGGAAGATGCCCATGAAGTTGGTGGTGCGCGGGACGCCGGGGGTCAGCTCGGCGAGAATGTCGAGCTCGAGACGAAACAGGTCCAGGACGTTGTCGGAGGAGAACCGCTCGAAGTCGAGCAGCCGGGCGGGATTGTCGGGTCCGGGCGTCACCCGCGGCGGATCGATCTGATCGACGTCGGTGTAGACCTGCCCCCACACTTTGGTGCCCCAGGCCTCGTTGATGCCCGCCAGCGAACCGTGCCGGCGCAGCAGCCAACGCCGGAAGCCGGCGGCGCAGGCATCGCACCAG
>CALMIQ010000114.1 GCA_937863965.1 uncultured Micropruina sp. | reverse complement strand
ACTTCCCGCCCGACTATCCGAAGATGCCCGGCGAGCCGCCGCGGGTGCAGCCGTCCAAGAAGGTCGCGGCGCACTGGGACGAGGACGGCAACCGGATCGAGAAGTAGTCCGGGATCGGGGAAGTCCGGGATCGGGGACGGTTCCTGAACGGTTCAGGAACCGTCCCCGAACCATGCGTGGGCCGTTCTCGCATCGCCGTCATCCCGGGCGAGGTCCTTGCCGGACCTACCTCTTAGGTGTATTAATATACCCAAGAGGTAGATGAAGGATGGATCGATGCAGTACGTGATCCTCGGCCTGCTGCTGACCGGGCCGCTGTCGCTGTACGACATCCGCAAGCGCTTCGCGGCCGGCATCTCGCTGTTCTACGGCGCCGGCTTCGGCAGCATCCAGCGGGCGCTCCGGCAGCTCGTGGACGCCGGGGCGGTGACGGTGACCGAGGCGTCCGACAGCCGGCGCGGGAAGAAGCTGTATGCCCTCACCGACGACGGACGCCGGCGCTGGCGCGACTGGATGCTCGAGCCGATCCCGGTGGGGCAGGAGGCCGAGACGCTGATCCTGGCCAAGGTCTTCCTGCTCGGCCGGCTGGCGGAGCAGGACGACCGGGCCGCCGTGCTCGCCGCCGCCCGGGAGTGTGCCGCGTCGTCGCTGGCCGGGCTCCGGGCCCTGGACGCGGGGCTCGACGGGGCCGCCGTGCCCGAGGAGCACCGGACGGCGTTCGGCTATCAGCGGGCGACCCTGGAGTACGGGCTGCGGGCCCACGACCTGCTGGCCACATGGCTCGCCGAGCTGAGCGAGCAGCCCCGATGACCGGCGAGCGGCGTCCGGCGGCCGCCGGCAGGCGACGGGGGTACGCGCTGGCCGCGGCCGGTGCGCTGGCGGTCACGATCGTGTTCGCCACCGTCGGCGATGGCGTCGAGGTCGCGGCCACCGGCCCGCGCCGGGTCGTGGTCGACCTCGGTCACACCGCGGTCTGGGCGTTGCTGACCGCCGCCTTCGGGACTGCCGCAGTCCGGTCCGGCTGGAACCGGCTCTCCAACGGGCTGGCCCTCGCGGCAGGGGCGACCTACGGGGTGTTCCTGCTGGCCGTGCTGATCGGGTGAGTGCCATGGTGATGGCCGCCGCCGTGATCGCCGTGGGACTGCTGGCCCTGCTCGCGGTGCTCCAGCTCTGCGTGGCCGCTGGCCTGCCCTGGGGACGGTTCGTCTGGGGCGGGCGACACGAGGTGCTGCCCGCCGCCCTCCGGGTTGGCAGCGCGGTGTCCGTCCTGCTGTATCTGGGTCTTGCCTGGATCCTGCTCAGCC
>CALMIQ010000113.1 GCA_937863965.1 uncultured Micropruina sp. | reverse complement strand
CGCTGCGCGAAGGCGGCGTCGACCAGGGCGAACACCTGCTCGCGGCGGGCGGCGGTGGCCGGCGGATCACGGCGTTCCAGCCGCACCAGGCCCGAGTCGACGTTGGGCACCGGCCAGAACACCGCCGGCGGCACCGACCCGACCCGGCGGGCGCTGCAGTACCAGGCCAGCTTCACCGACGGCACCCCGTAGACCTTCGAGCCGGGCGGGGCGACCAGCCGGTCGGCCACCTCGGCCTGCACCATCACCAGCCCGTGCCGGATGGTCGGGAACGTCGCCAGCACGTGCAGCAGCACCGGCACGCTGACGTTGTAGGGCAGGTTGGCCACCACCGCGGTGGGCGGCGGTCCGGGCAGTTCGGCGACCCGCAGGGCGTCCGCGTCGATGACGGTGAGCCGGTCCTCGTCGCCGGGCCGGCGTTCGGCGACCGTGAACGGCAGCCGGCGAGCCAGCCGGTCGTCGATCTCGATCGCGTGCACCCACGCGGCGGCCTCCAGCAGGCCCAGGGTCAGCGATCCGAGACCCGGGCCGATCTCCAGCACGACGTCGTCGGGGCTCAGCTGCGCGGCGGCGACGATCCGGCGGACCGTGTTGGCGTCGTGGACGAAGTTCTGCCCGCGTTGCTTGGTCGGCCGCAGGTCGAGTTCGGCCGCCAGTTCGCGGATCCGGCGGGGGTCGAGCAGTCCGTCAGCCATCGCGTCCCCCGCCCGCCGCCCGGACGCCCTCCGCCCGCCGGGCCCGTCGACGCCCGGCGTCGCCGCGCACCACCTCAGCCATCGCGTCCCCAGTCCCCGAACAAGGCGGACGCGTTGGCGTCCAGCAGGCCGCAGAACGCGGCCAGGTCGGCGCCCCTGCGTTCCGCCAGGAAGCGCACCGTGTGCGGCAGCAGGTAGGACGCGTTCGGCCTGCCCCGCAGCGGCACCGGCGTCAGGTAGGGGGCGTCGGTCTCGACCAGCAGCCGGGCGTCCGGCGTGATGTCGAACGCCTCCCGGAGCGCCTCGTTGGCCTTGAAGGTGACGGTGCCGGGGAAGGACAGCCAGGCGCCCCGGTCGAGGCACTGCCGGGCGAAGGCCGCGTCGCCGGAGAAGCAGTGCATCATGAACCGCTCCGGTACCCCCTCGGCGTCGAGCACGTCGAGGACGTCGGCGTGGGCGTCCCGGTCGTGGACGACGATCGCCAGGTCATGCTCGCGGGCCCAGGCCAGGTGGGCCGCGAACGACGCGCGCTGCAGTCGTTTCCCCTCGTCGTCGCGGGTGCGGTAGTAGTCCAGCCCGGTCTCGCCGACCCCGCGGACGCGGTCGCTGGAGCCGACCAGGCGGGCCAGCGCGTCCAGTTCGGCACCGAGGCGGACGCCGGCGCGGGCGGCGTCGTTGGGGTGCAGCGCCACGGTGGCGATCACCCCGGGGTGCGCCTCGGCGATCGCGATGGCCGCCCGCGAGCTGGGCACGTCGCAGCCGACCTCGACCAGCCGGGTGACCCCGACGGCGGCGGCGCGGGCGACGGCGTCCGCGATCGGCAGCCCGGAGAACTCGCTGGTGCTCAGCAGGTGCGTGTGGGCGTCCGTGGTCGGCGCGGGCAGCGGCTCGGGCGCGGGGGGCAGTTCACGACTCATCGGCGGACCGGTCCTTCAGGGCGGCGTCGTACAGCTCGCGGCGGGACACTCCGTGGGCGACGGC
>CALMIQ010000112.1 GCA_937863965.1 uncultured Micropruina sp. | reverse complement strand
TCGCAGCAGTTCGGCATGCACGCCGTCCCGACCTCCGACGACGAGGCCGACTACCTGGGCCTGCCCGGGCTGCTGGAGGCCGACCAGATCACCCAGGTGCTGCGCGAGCGGCAGCGGCGTCAGGTGAATCGACACGACCGGGCGGACGAGCGCGCCAAGGTGCCCGCCGAGGTCTCCCTGCACCGTGCCCTGGAGGCCCGCCGCAAGGAACTCAACACGCTCGTTGCGCAATACGCCCGGGCCACCGGACGCCCGCACAGTCACGTCCACGCCGAGCTGCGCCGGCAGTGCGGCGGCCCGCCCCTGGCCCGGGCCACCACCGAGCAGGTGGAGCAGCGGATCGAGATGATCCGCCGCTGGCGCTGAGCCGCACGCGGGGACGGTTCCTTCCGGTTCGAATCTCGCACGTCGGGGACGGTTCTCGGGTGTCAGCAGGTGCCGAACTCGCGGTTCAGCCGCTGTTGCAGCTCCGACCCGCCGGTCAGGCAGCCGCCCACCAGCACCTCGACGGCGGCGGTCCGGTCGGCGCGCACGGTGTAGCTCACCGGGAAGCCGAGCGTGCTCATCCGGGGGAGGTGGGATCGGGCGGTCGCCTCCAAGAGATCCGGCGTCGGCGCCCAGACGGCGAGGCGCAGGGAGGGAACGGCCGAGGGGTCGTAGATCGCCGACCACTGACCCGTCGCGGCCAGCTCGGCGATCAGCGCCGCGATCCCGGGGGAGGGATACCGCGGACCCATCAGGTCGAGCCGGAGCTTGCGCCAACGGACGATCCACTGCCGATCGGCCAGGTCGGACGCCCGCGCGGCGAGCAACTCGGGCAGGCCGGCCAGCACGGCGGGCTCGCCGTTCATCCCCGGCCTGTCCAGCTCCCACGAGATGCTGCGCAGATCGGCGCTCGGATCGGGACCGATGGCCCACACGATCGCGCCCGGGACGGCGTGGATCAGCGCGAACCAGCGTCCGGCCTCGGAGCTCGGCGAGTAGCGGTGGCGATCGTTGCCGAACACCCGGATCACGTCGTCGCCCACATGCAGGGCGAACCGTGAGGTGTGCCGGGAGAAGTCCGCGCCGACCATGCCGGCGTGGTACCGGTCGGCCACGGCACGCACCTGGTCGGCGGTGGCGTCCGGACTCATCCGGATGTCGGCGTTGTAGGCGTACCCGGCGCTCTGATCACGGCTGTAGCGTCCGTCGACCGACTCCACGCCCGGCAGCGCGCGCAACGCCGCCGTGATCGCGGACGCCTCCGCCGACCGGTCGGGCACGCCCGAGCAGGCCGCCAGGATCGACCCGATCAGCGCCATCAGACCCGCCATCGCCATGCCCCCGACTCCGCGCGCTCGCCCCCTGCTCACGCGACGATGATGCCCGCGGGCGGTGTCCCTCGGGTGCGACGACCTACTTGCCGTCGTCGGGCGGACGCGGGACGACACCCTCGGCCATCGCCCGCTGGATGTCGTGCGGCAGCGCCTTGCCGGTGGCCAGCCGGGCGTTCCGGTAGCCGTAGACGGCATAGATCGCGAAGCCCAGCGCCATCCAGACCAGGAACCGCAGCCAGGTCTCGATCGACAGGTTGAGCGTCAGGTAGAAGCAGATCAGCGCCGAGGCGATCGGCAGCACCGGAGAGAACGGCACCTTGAACGCCCGCTTCAGGTCGGGACGCTGCCGGCGCAGCAGCACGACCGCGATGGAGACCAGGATGAACGCGGTCAGCGTGCCGATGTTGACCATCTCCTCGAGCAGCCCGATCGGGGTCAGCCCGGCGAACAGCGAGCAGGCGATGGTGACGGCGAGCGAGATCCGCCACGGGGTCCGGAACGTGGGATGCACCCGGGCCAGGCCCACCGGCAGCAGGTTGTCGCGCGACATCGCGAAGATCACCCGGGTGGCGCCGATCATCAGGGTGAGCACCACGGTGGTCAGGCCGGCCACCGCACCGGCGGCGATCAGGGTGGCCATCCAACTCTGGCCGTGATAGGCGAAGGCGTTGGCCAGCGCGGCGCTGGGGTCGATCTCCTTGTAGTTGACCATGCCGACCACCACCAGTGCCACGGCGCCGTACAGAACGGTGCAGATGGTCAGCGAGGCGATGATGCCGACCGGCAGGTCCTTCTGCGGATTGCGCGCCTCCTCGGCCGTGGTGGCCACCACGTCGAAGCCGATGTAGGCGAAGAAGACCAGCGCCGCGCCGGCGAAGACGCCGCTCCAGCCGAAGGCCGCCGGTGCGGCCCCGGTCAGCCACTGGATCAGCGGCTGCGTCCAGCTGAAGCCTGCGGACGCCTCGGCCGGCGCCGACTCGGGGACGAACGGGGTGTAGTTGGCCGGGTTGATGAACATGATGCCGGCGACGATGACGAACAGGACGATGAACAGCTTCACCCCGACCAGCACCATATTGACCCGCATCGACTCCTTGATGCCGACGGTGATCAGCACGCCGAGGGCCACGATGAGCAGGATCGCCATCAGGTCGATGCCCTTGGTCTCGCTGAACGGGCTGGCCCCGTAGGCCAGGGCTTCGGGTAGCTCGATGCCGAACTTCCCGAGCAGGACGCCGAGGTAGGCGCTCCAGCCCTGGGCGACGACGCTGGCGCCGAGGAACATCTCCAGGATCAGGTCCCAGCCGATGATCCAGGCGAACACCTCGCCCAGCGAGGCGTAGCTGAACGTGTAGGCCGAGCCGGAGACCGGCACGGTCGAGGCGAACTCCGCGTAACACATCGCGGCCAGCGCACAACAGATCGCCGCCACCACGAAGCTGATCACGATCGCCGGCCCGGTCATCTGGTGCGCGACGCGTCCGGTCAGGGTGAAGATGCCGGCGCCGATCACCACGCCGACCCCGAACACGGTCAGGTCGAGCGCGGTCAGCGACTTCTTGAGCTGGTACTCCGGCTCGTCGGTGTCGGCGATCGACTGCTCGATCGACTTCGTACGGAACACGCTCATTCGGGATCCTCCGGCTTCGTGTCGAGTTGCCCCCACAAGCTATTACGTGACAACCCGCGCCGGAACCCGTTTCGCCGCGAGTCGGAACCGTTGGTCGAGCCTGCCCCCGGCGGCGTGCCCCTACCCTGGAGCGCGTGACGCAATGGTTCACCGACGCCTTCCGGAGCGAATTCGAGAAGCAGGCCGCCCTGATCGGACGGTTCAACCTGGCCATCTTCGGCAAGACCGGCGTGGGCAAGTCCACGCTGATCAACGCCATCTTCGGCCAGAGCGTGGCCGCCACCGGCATCGGCGACCCGGTCACCCTGGACGCCCACCTGTATCTGGACACCCGCGGCACGCTCGGCCTGGTCGACACCCGCGGGCTGGAGATCGGGCGTGACGACGCCGAACTGATCAAGGAGATCACCAGCTACGTCAAGAAGATGCGCTCCAAGCCGGTCGAGGAGCAGATCCACGTCGCCTGGTACTGCGTCCGCGGCATGGACCGCCGGTTCGAGGAGGTCGAGGCCGCCTTCATCCGGAAGCTGCACGAGCTCGGCATCCCGGTGCTGCTGGTGTTCACCCAGGTGCCGATGCGCGAGGGCCAGTACCATCCGGACGCCGTCGAGCTGGCCCGCAAGGTGGAGGCCAAGCAGCTGCCGATCGTCGGCGGGCGCCCATTCATGACCTACGCGATGAGGGACCAGTTCACCGGTCAGCCGCCCTACGGCTTGATGGACGTCCTGCAGGCGACCTTTCACGTTGTTCCTGAGGCGGTCCACGGAGCTCTCGCCGCCGCCCAAACGATCGATCTGGAAGCGAAGGCCAGGCAGGCGCAGCGACACATCGGGGCGACGGTAGCGGCCGCCGGCGCCGCCGCCGCGGTGCCGATCCCGTTCTCGTCGGCGGCCCTGCTGGTGCCGCTGCAGCTCGGCATGATGGCGCGGATCGCGCACCTGTACCAGTTGCCGATCAGCAAGGCCTCGCTGCTCGCGGTGGCGTCCACCTCGGTCGCCACCACCCTCGGACGCACCGCCGCGGCCAATCTGCTGAAGTTCCTGCCGGGTGCGGGCAGTGTCGCGGGCGGTGTGATCAACGCCTCGGTGGCCTCCGGCTTCACGATGGCGATGGGCCAGGCCTGGCTGGCGGTCTGCCAGAAGGCCGCCGGGGGGCAGCTGCCCAAGCTGAACGGGGTGGTCGATGCCGAGGCCGTCGGCCACCTCTTCGAGGAGGAGTTCCGCAAGCGGATGCCGACCATCCGGCAGAAGCGGGACTGACCCGAGCCCTCCTCGTCCGCCACCCTGGTCGTCCCGGCGTACGCCGGGATCCCGGGTCGAGCCCGGGATGACGATGGCGTGCCGAGCCCGGGACGAACGGGCGCGGGCTGGCGCAGGTCCGGCCGATCTAGAGTTGAGTCGTGCAACTCAGCTTCGACGATCTGTTCAGCATCGGCATCGGGCCGTCGTCGTCGCACACCGTCGGACCGATGCGGGCCGCCCACCGGGTGCTCTGCGACGTGGACGCCGCCGGACGACTGGGCGAGGTCGTCCGCGTCCGCGTCGACCTGTACGGCTCGCTGGGCTCCACCGGACGCGGCCACCACAGCGACCGGGCGGTGCTGCTCGGGCTGCTCGGTGAGCAACCCGAGACGATCGATCCCGCGCGGGTCGAGCCCACCCTGCGGGCGGTGCTCGCCGATCGCCGGATCGCGTTGCTGGGCCGGCACCCGATCGACCTGGACCCGGCGTCCGACGTGATCCTGCACCGCCGGCGTGCCCTGCCGCAGCACCCCAACGGGATGCGCTTCCGCTGCTACGCCGCCGGCGGGCGGCTGCTCGCCGAGCGGGTGATGTTCTCGATCGGCGGCGGCTTCGTGGTGGACGCCACCGAGGCGGACGGCGCCCCCTCCGAACCGGATCCCGACGCGCCCCACCCGTTCGGCACGGCCGCCGAGTTGCTGGCGATCTGCGAGGAACAGGGGCTGAGCATCGCCCAGGTGGTGCTGGCCAACGAGACCGCGGCCCGCTCCCGCGAGGAGGTGCGCGACGGCGTGCTGCGGGTGTGGCGGGTGATGCAGGAGTGCGTCCGCAACGGCTTCGAGACCGACGGCCGGCTGCCGGGCGGGCTGAACGTGCTGCGCCGGGCGCCGCTGCTGCACCGGCAGTTGACGGTCGACCCGCCGGACAACCTCACCGACATGGACTGGATCATCGCCTACGCGCTGGCGGTCAACGAGGAGAACGCCGCAGGCGGCCGGGTGGTCACCGCCCCCACCAACGGCGCCGCCGGGGTGATCCCCGCGGTGCTGCACTACTACCGCAACGACATGCCCGGCGCGGACGACGACGGGGTCGTCCGGTTCCTGCTCACCGCGACGGCGGTCGGGGCGATCATCAAGACCACGGCGTCCATCTCGGGGGCCGAGGTGGGCTGCCAGGGCGAGGTCGGCTCGGCCTGCGCGATGGCCGCCGCCGGGCTGGCCGCGGTGATGGGCGGGACGCCGCGGCAGGTCGAGAACGCCGCCGAGATCGGCATGGAGCACAACCTCGGCCTGACCTGCGACCCGGTCGGCGGGCTGGTCCAGGTGCCGTGCATCGAGCGGAACGCGATCGCCGCGGTGAAGGCGGTGGCGGCCGCTCGCACGGCGATGCACTTCGACGGCACCCACCTGGTGTCGCTGGACACCGTGATCAAGACGATGCGGGACACCGGGCGCGACATGCTGACCAAATACAAGGAGACCTCCCGCGGCGGGCTCGCCGTGAACGTCACCGAGTGCTGA
>CALMIQ010000111.1 GCA_937863965.1 uncultured Micropruina sp. | reverse complement strand
TGCACGTCGAGCAGGCTGAGCACCCGCGGGCCGTCCGGGGTGAAGTCGTCGGGGCACGGACGTCCCATCGACACCACGTCGAGGCCGTCGGCCTTGAGCCGGACGACGCCGGAATCCGCCGGCGGCACCGCCCGCAGCCCGCGGCGTCCGCCCGCCCGCGCGGCCAGGTGGTCGGCCAGCACGGCGGCCTGCTGCCAGCCCGGCCCGATCAGGCCCTGGACGCCGGCGGCGGTCTCGGCGCAGTCGCCGATCGCGTAGATGGACGGGTCGTCGGTGCGCATCCGGTCGTTGACCAGGACGCCGTGGCGCACCCACAGGTCGGCCGCCGCCGCCAGCTCGGCGCGCGGCGCGACACCGGTGGCCACCACCAGCAGGTCGCAGGGCAGCACCGAGGTGTCGCTCAGCCGCACCTGCCGGATGCGTTCGTGCAGCCGGTCGACCTGGGCGACCCGGACGCCGGTGCAGGTCTGGACGCCCTGGTCGGCCAGCGCCAGGCCGAGCACGGCGCCGCTGGTGGCGTCCAGCTGGCGATCCAGCGGCTGCCGGCCGCGATGGACGACGGTCACCTCGACGCCCGCGGACGCCATCGCGCAGGCCGCCTCCACGCCCAGCAGCCCGCCGCCGGCGACCACCACCCGGCGGACGGCGCCCGCGCCGATCGCCGACCTGATCCGCTCGGCGTCCGACCAGGTGCGCAGCGCGGTCACCCCCTGCAAGGGCAGCCCGTCGGGGCCGACCAGCCCGTGCACGGTGGGGAAGACCGGGGCGGCGCCGGTGGCGAGCACCAGCGTGTCGTAGCGGTGCGTCGCGCCGGTGTCGTCGATCACCCGGTGGCCGGGCCGGTCGATGGCCACCGCGGATCGCGACCGCTCGACCCGGACGCCGGCGGACGCCGGCAGCAGCAGGTCGTCCAGGTCGTAGCGGCCGCGGATCGCCTCGGCCAGCAGCAGCCGGTTGTAGGCCGGGTGTGGTTCGTCGCCCAGCACCGTCACGTCGGCGTCCAGCTGCCGGCCGTCCAGTTCGGTCAGGAACCGGCCGGCGACCATGCCGTGCCCGATCACCACCACGCGTTCGGTCATGGCGCCACCGCCCCCGACACGCTGACCGCGGCCACCTTGAGCTCGGGCATGCCCGAGACCGGGTCGGTCGCCGGGCTGGTGACCCGGTTCACCGCCTCCAGTCCCGCGTAGTGGAACGGCATGAAGACGGTGTCCAGCCGGATGGCGGTGGACAGCCTCGCGGTCGCGACGCAGGCGCCGCGACGCGAGGTGACGGTCACGCTCTGGCCGGCGGCGATCCCCAGCCGCCGCGCGGTGAGCGGATGCAGCTCCAGGTAGGCCTCGGGCTCGACGTCGTTGAGCGCCACGATGCGGCGGGTCTGCGCGCCCGACTGGTACTGCTGCAGCACGCGTCCGGTGATCAGGTAGAGCGGGGCGTCGTCGCCCAGCTCGTCGGCGGGCGGGGTGTGGTCGACCGGGTGCAGCACCGCGCGGCCGTCGGGGGTGGCGAACCGGTCGAGGAAGACCCGCGGCGTCCCCGGGTGATCGGCGGACGGGCATGGCCAGTACAGCGCCTCGTCGTCGTCGAGCCGCCGGTAGGAGAAGCCGGCGTAGTCGGCCACGCCGCCGGCGCTGGCCCGGCACAGTTCGGCGAAGACCTCCCCGGGATCGGCGCTGAACGCGACCGGGGCGTCCAGCCGCTCGGCCAGGTCGTGCCAGACCTGCAGCTCGGTGCGGACACCGTCGGGCGGCGCGACGGCGCGGCGGCGCATCAGCAGGCGGCCCTCGAGGTTGGTCATGGTGCCGGTCTCCTCGGCCCACTGGGTGACCGGCAGCACCACGTCGGCGATCGCGGCGGTCTCCGACAGCACGAAGTCGCAGACCACCAGCAGGTCGAGCGCCGCCATCCGCTGGGCGAGCCGGACGGCGTCCGGGGCGCTGACCAGGGGGTTCGCGCCGTGGACCAGCAGTGCCCTGGGTCCGCCGGGGGTGGCCAGCGAGGCCAGCAGCTGGACGGCGGGGGCGCCGGCACCGGGCAGCAGTTCGGCATCCACACCCCACACGCCCGCGATGTGGTCGCGCGCCGCCGGGTCGGTGATCGACCGGTAGCCGGGCAGCTGGTCGGCCTTCAGGCCGTGCTCGCGTCCGCCCTGCCCGTTGCCCTGGCCGGTGAGGCAGCCGTAGCCGGAACCGACCCGTCCCGGCAGGCCGAGCAGCAGGGCGAGGTTGATGGCGGCGGTGACCGTGTCGGTGCCGTGCGCGTGCTGCTCGGCGCCGCGTCCGGTCAGCACATAGGCGCCCGCTCCCCCGGCCTTCGGTGCCGCCCCGGCCAACAGCCGGGCCGCGGCCCGGAGTTGCGCCACCGGCACCCCGGTGACCCGCTCGGTCCGCTCCGGCCACCAGGAGGCCAGGCTGCGGCGCAGGCCCTCCAGCCCGGACGTCCGCTCGGCCAGGAAGTCGCGGTCGGCCAGCGAATCGGCCAGGACGAGGTGGCTCAGGCCGAGCAGCAGGGCCAGGTCGGTGCCCGGCACCGGAGCCAGGTGCAGCCCCCCGCCGTCGGCGGTCAGCCGGGCGGTGGCGCTGTGCCGCGGATCGACCACGATCAGTCCGCCGCGCGACCGGGCGCCCTCCAGGTGCCGGACGAACGGCGGCATCGTCTCGGCCGGGTTGGAGCCGATCAGCAGGATCGCCCCGGCGCCGCCCAGGTCGGTCAGCGGGAACGGCAGCCCGCGGTCGAGCCCGAAGGCCCGCCGTCCGCCGGCGGCCGCCGACGACATGCAGAACCGGCCGTTGTAGTCGATGTTCGGCGTCCGCAGCGCGACCCGGGCGAATTTGCCCAGCTGGTAGGCCTTTTCGTTGGTCAGCCCGCCGCCGCCGAAGACGGCGACGCTCTCCGGTCCGTGCTCGGCGCGCAGCGCCAACAGCTTCGCCGCGACCAGGTCGAGGGCGTGGTCCCAGGAGGTGGGGACCAGCTCACCGTGCCGCCGGACCAGCGGCGTGGTCAGCCGGTCGGGCACGGTGAGCAGGTCCGCGGCCGTCCAGCCCTTCTGGCACAGCCGTCCCTGGTTGGTCGGGAAGTCCCGCGCGGTGACGGTCACGGTTTCTCCCTCCTCCACGCGCATCGCGCACTGCAGCGCGCAATAGGGACAGTGAGTGTTCGCCATCGGGTCTCAGATCCGGTGCCCGGCGACGGCGGAGGCGCGGCGCAGGTAGCAGTACCAGGTGACCACGATCATCACCAGGTAGGCGCCGACGAAGCTCCACAGGGCGGGCTCCAGCGTGCCGGTGAGCCGGGTGGACGCCGCGAAGCCCTGCGGGATCAGGAATCCGCCGAACGCGCCGATCGCGCCGGCGATGCCGAGGCATCCCGCCGCGGCGCGGCCGGCGGCGAGCCGGGCGTCCGGGGCGTCGCCGGCGGTGCTGGCGAAGACCGCGGGGATCATCCGGTAGACCGAGCCGTTGCCGATCCCGGTGAACACGAACAGCCACAGGAATGAGCCGAAGAACAGCACGAAGGAGTGGGTGCGCAGGCCGGCGACCGCGCCGACGGCGCCCAGCGCGATCGCGGCCAGGGCGACGCAGGTGATCATGGCGCCGCCGAGCCGGTCGGCCAGCCAGCCGCCGAACGGACGCGACAGCGAACCGACCAGCGCACCCAGGAAGGCGATCGCCAGCGCGACGTCCGGGAATTGGCTCTTCAGCAGGGTTGGGAAGGCGCCCGAGTAGCCGATGAACGAGCCGAACGTGCCGATGTAGACGAACGACAGCACCCAGGTGTGCGGGCTCTTCAGCGCCGCCACGTACTCCTTCGGGTCGGACGCGGCGCTGGACAGGTTGTCCATGCCCCGCCAGGCCAGCACGGCCGCCAGGATCGTCAGCGGAATGAACATCAGGCCGGCGCGGTCCAGGGCGAGCCCGCCGCCGATGGTCACCACGATCGGGACCAGGAACTGCACCGCCGCGGTGCCCAGGTTGCCGCCGGCGGCGTTCAGGCCCAGCGCGGCGCCCTTCTCGGAGGCCGGGAAGAAAAAGGAGATGTTCGCCATCGACGAGGCGAAGTTGCCGCCGCCGACGCCGGCCAGCATGGCGATGGCGATCAGCACGGGGAACGGCAGTTCGGGGTGGTGGACGGCCCAGGCCAGCGCGGCGGTCGGCAGCAGCAGCAGGACGGCCGAGACGATCGTCCAGTTGCGGCCGCCGAAGCGGGGCACGGCCAGGGTGTAGGGAATGCGCAGGGTGGCGCCGACCAGGGCGGGTGCCGAGACCAGCCAGAACATCTGATCGACGCTGAGCGCGAAGCCGACCGCGTTCAGCTGCGGCACGACGATGCTCCAGATCGCCCAGACGGCGAAGCCGAGGAATTCGGCAAAGATGGACAGGTAGAGGTTCCGGCGGGCGATCGTCCGGCCCTCGAGGCGCCACTGCTCGGCGTCCTCGGGATCCCAGCCATCGATCCAGCGTCCCGGCCTGCGGACGAGTGCGCGGGTGGGAGTGGTCGTCGTCGCGACGGGGTGGGTGGTCGTCATGCGCTCGCTCCTCGATTCCGGTGCCAATGCCAGCGAGCGACGCTGCTCGGGAGCGAGCCTAGGAATTCAATGCGTCGGAGCGACTGCGGTGCCGTAACAGCACCGTCACCGGTGGCTCACACCGGCGAACGGGCCAGGTGAGGCGGAGCGGACGGGGCGGCTACTTCTTGCGTTTCTCCCGCGCCCGGACCTCGATGTGCACCGGGGTGCCGACGAAGCCGAACTCCTCGCGCAGCCGGCGCCGCAGGAAGCGGAGGTAGCCCGGGTCGAGCTGGCCGGAGGTGAACAGGGCGAAGGTCGGCGGGCAGGTGTGCGCCTGGGTGCCGAACAGGATGCGGGACTGCTTGCCGCCCCGCACCGGGTGCGGATGGGCGGCGGTGACGCGGCCCAGGAAGGCGTTGAGTTTGCCGGTGGAGACCCGGGTCTCCCAGCCCTCCAGGGCGGCCTCGATCGCCTTCGACAGTCGGTCGACGCCGCGTCCGGTGAGCGCCGAGATGTTCACCGACGGCGCCCAGCCGAAGACTTGGACGTCCTGCTCGATCTCGCGGTTCAGGTAGCGGCGGCGCTCGTCGTCGGTGAGATCCCACTTGTTGTAGGCGATGACCAGCGCCCGGCCGGCCTCCTCGACCATGGTCAGCACCCGCAGGTCCTGGTCGGCGATCGGCTCGGCGGCGTCGATCACCACCACGCACACCTCGGCCCGCTCGATCGCGGACGCCGTGCGCAGCGAGGCGTAGTACTCGTGTCCGGACGCCTCCTTGACCCGGCGCCGGATGCCCGCGGTGTCGATGAACCGGTAGACGGTGCCGCCGACCTCGACGAGTTCGTCGACCGGGTCGACGGTGGTGCCGGCGACGTTGTCGACCACCGAGCGCTGCTGGCGGGCCAGCTTGTTCAGCAGGGACGACTTGCCGACGTTCGGACGCCCGACGATCGCGACCCGGCGCGGACCGCCGATCTCGGCCTCGGTCTCGCGGGGGGCGTCCGGCAGGGCTTCCATCAGGGCGTCCAGCAGGTCGCCGGAACCGCGTCCGTGCAGCGCGGAGACCGGGTGCGGCTCCCCCAGCCCCAGGTTCCACATCATCGCGGCCTCGGCCTCGTTGCGGGCGTCGTCCACCTTGTTGGCGGCCAGCACGACCGGTTTCCTGCTGCGGCGCAGCACTCCGACGACGGCCTCGTCGATGTCCTGGATGCCGACCGAGGCGTCCACCACGAACAGCACGGCGTCAGCCGCGGCGATCGCCAGTTCGGCCTGCTCGGCGATCTGCGCGGCCAGGCCCTTGGCGTCCGGGGCCCAGCCGCCGGTGTCGACGATGACGAACTCGCGGCCGTTCCAGGTGGCGTCGTAGGAGACCCGGTCGCGAGTGACGCCCGGGACGTCCTGGACGACCGCCTCGCGGCGTCCGATGATCCGGTTGACCAGCATCGACTTGCCCACGTTCGGGCGTCCGACGACGGCGACGACGGGCTTGATGGTGTCTTCTGCGGCCGTGTCGGTCATGAGGCGCCTTCCCCTTCGCCGGTTGGACGCGCCCGTTCGGCCAGTGCGACCACGGCGTCGATGACCTGCTCCAGCGACAGCAGGGAGCCGTCCAGGCTGACCACGCCGTCCGCGGCGGTGGTGAAGTTCACCAGGGTGGAGTCGTCGGCGTCTCGGCGCAGGATCTGATCGCGCAGGGCGGCGTCATCGATCCGGCCGCCGTGGTCGAGCCTCCGGCGGGCCATCCGGATCTCCGGGTCGGCGCTGAGCAGCAGCCGGACGTCGGCGTCCGGGGCGACGACGGTGGTGATGTCGCGGCCCTCGGCGACGATCCCGTGGGGAGCGGCCTCGATGATCGCCCGCTGGCGGGCGACCAGATTCGCGCGGCAGGCGGGGATCACCGCGACCGTGGAGACGTTGCCCGAGACGCGCTGCGAGCGGATCTCGTCGGTGACGTCCCGGCCGTTGACCGTGACCCACTGGTCGGTGGGGTCGGTCGAGATGGCGATGTCGGCCGCGACCACGGCGTCGGTGATCGCGGCCGGATCGGCTGCGTCGATGCCGGAATCGAGGTAGGCGACGGTGACCGCCCGGTACATGGCGCCGGTGTCCAGGTAGGCCAGGCCGAGCCGGGTCGCGACGCCCCGGGCGGTGCTCGACTTGCCCGAGCCACTGGCCCCGTCGATGGCGATCACAAGCGGTTTCGTCATGGTTCTCCTCACAGCGTGTAGCGCAGGGTCCAGCCGGCGGCGGTCATCGCGTCCTCGACGGCGGCCCGGGCACTCTTCGCAACGCCGACCGCCAGGTAGCCGACCTCGCGTTCGGGATCGTGCTCGATCCGGACGTCCTCGACGTTCACGCCGGCCGCCTCGATGTCGCCGAACAGCCGGGCCAGCGCGCCGGGGGCGTCCGGGATGGCGACGACGACCTGGGCATAGTCGGCAGCCACGTTGCCGTGCTTGCCGGGCAGTTCGCGGACGCCGCGGCGTCCGTCGGTCAGGAAGCGGCGCAGCGCCGCGGGATCGCCCCAGGATTCGAGCAGTTCGGTGAGCGACTGGGAGATCGCCTCCAGTTCGGCGCGGACCGCCTCGGAGTTGGCCGCGATGATCTGGGTCCACATCCTCGGGTCGGATTCGGCGATCCGGGTGACGTCGCGCAGGCCCTGGCCGGCCAGCTTCAGGTGCTCGTCCGGGACCTCGTTGAGCCGGGACGCGGTCAGCGTGCTCATCAGCTGTGGCAGGTGCGACACCTGCGCGACCGCCTCGTCGTGATGGGTGGCGCCCATGGTGACGATCCGGGCGCCGCACAGCCGGGCCAGGTGGTGCACGGCCAGCACGGCCTTGGCGCGTGAGGTGTCGTGCGGGGTGATCACCCAGGTACGGTCGATGAACAGGTCGGGACGCGAGGTGAGCGGCCCCACCCGTTGTGAGCCGGCCATCGGATGCGAACCGACGTAGCGGGCCAGGTTGAGCCCGCGTCCGCGCAGGTCGGCGAGCACGGTGCCCTTGACCGAGCCGACGTCGGTGATGGTCGCCTTCGGGTAGGTCCGCAGGGCGTCCGCGATCACGTCGGCGAGCTTCGCCGGCGGCACCGCGATCACCACCAGCCGGACGGTCGAGGGCTCGACCGGTTCGGTGGTGCCGCCACCCCGGGACGCCGCGACGCGCGCATGGGACGACACGGCGTCGATCAGGTGGACGTCGACGCCGGCCTTGACCAGGGCGGCACCGACCGACGCCCCGACCAGCCCGGCTCCGATCACCACCGCTGGGGACAGGGTTGGTTCGTTCACTGGCCGCCCTTCTGGACGAACGAGCGGACATACTCCTCGGCGTCCGTCTCCAGCACCGAGTCGATCTCGTCGAGCAGCGCGTCGTAGTCGACCACGGGCTTCGTGGCGGCTGGGGTCACCTCGGCCTGCGGTTCCTCGGCGCGCGAGGTGCTGCGCTGCCGCTGAATGCGCTCGGCCATCGGTTCCTCCTGTTCGACGAGACAGCCTATCGCGCGCCGACCGGGCCCCCGTCCGGTGCGTCCGGCGTGCTGGAAACAGCCTCCGGCGCGCCGGGAAACCGGGGACGGTTCCTTGAACGGTTCAAGGAACCGTCCCCTGAACCGAAACGGAACC
>CALMIQ010000110.1 GCA_937863965.1 uncultured Micropruina sp. | reverse complement strand
ACAGGTCGGGGCCCGGTTGCGCGCGGCGCGCAAGGCACGCGGCTGGACGCTCGAGCACGGTGCCACCGCCGCCGAACGGGAGCGGATTCACGCCGCGATCCGCGATGCGATCGTCGCCGCGCCGCTGGACTGGTTCACCGGCAAGCTCCGGGTCGTGCTCGACGGCATCGAGCGGACGCTGGCGCCGGCTCGCTGAGCGCTGGGGGCGTCCGCCTCGTGAGGGGTTCCGAGACGACGGCGTCTTGGACACTCGACGCGATGTATCGATCTCGGCATCGCGACAGGAAGTGCACGATTTCGCGTCCGGACGCGAAATCGTGTCTCCAGGCGTGCAGTGTGGTTGCGATGCCGAGATCGTGACACGCGATGCGGATGCGGGCCCGCCTGCCCGCGCTCGGGTGCCACGCCGGTGAGGACGGGGGACGGTTCCTACCCGCGCTCCAGCGTCGCGGCCAGCCCGGCGATGGTGGTGTCGACGACCAGCCGGTAGTACTCCTCGCGCAGCCGGTCGGCGGTCTCGCCGCCACGGGCGAACGGGGCGATGAAGTCGTCGGCCATCGACTGGACGCCCGGCAGCCCCTCGGCGGCCGCACGGAACTCGGCCATCATCGTGGCGTGGTCGCGGGGGCCGTCCTCTTCGTGCCGCAGCCGGTCGTCGCTCAGCGACACGGTGAGCACAGCGGTGTTGAGCAGCAGCGCGTACCCGACCGGCGCCCGGTCGCCGAACCCGCCCCGCCGCAGGATCATGATCCCGGTCTCGACGATCGGCATCAGCGTGGGGAACGTCGGGCCGTGCATCAGCAGCCAGTTGGCCGTGCCCGGGTAGGCGGCGAGGCTCGGGTACAGGTCGAGCAGCAGGGTGCGGAACCACACGGTCCAGGGCAACCCGGCCGGCGGCGGGCCGAACCCCTCGACCACCCGCTCGACGACCCGCCGGGCGATCAGGTCCTTGCCGCCGACGTGGTGATACAGCACCGACGGCGCCACCCCGAGCCGCCGGGCCAGGTCGTGATGGAGAACTTCGGCTTCCCGCCGGAGCAGATCCGGCGACGGGTGCGGGAGCGGCTGGACGGCCTGGCCGGCGCGGTGCCCGCCGGCCTGCGGCTGCGGCAGTTGTCGGGCGGTCAGCAGCAGCAGGTCAGCAGCGGGACGAGCATCAGGAACGCGACGCCCTGCAGCGTGTGGACGGTGGTGCTGCTCAACGTGGGCCTCGCCGCGGCCGGACTCATCGTGACCTTCGGAGTCCGTGCCCTCATCGCCTACGTCACGACCGAGGACTACTTCGGCAAGCACGTCCGCCGAGTGGAGTCGCTGGGCTTTCGAGAGCGGCGGATCGAGGTCCGTGAGGGAACCTGGCTGAACATCGCCGAGGGCCCGACCGGGGGAGTCCCGCTGCTGCTCGTTCCCGGGCAGGGCAGCGTCTGGCAGGACTACGCCCGGGCGATCCCCCACCTGATCGACGGATTTCATGTGGTCGCCGTCGATGTCCACGGGCACGGCCGCAGCACCTGGAACAGTGACGACTACACCTGCGAGCAGATCGCCGACGACCTCGCCCGCCTCATCGAAGCGGTATTCGACACCCCCGTCGTGGTCGCCGGGCACTCGTCCGGAGGGCTGATCGCCGCCCGCCTCGCCGCTGGCCATCCCGAGCGGGTCCGGGCGGTGCTCTTCGAGGACCCGCCGTTCTTCGCCACCGAACCCGACCGGGTCGCCCGCACCTACGTCGCCATCGACGGCTACGCCACTGTGGCGTCCTTCCTCGCTCAAGACGCCGAGCGGGACTGGGTGTGCTGGTACATGCGGCACAGCTACTGGAGGCGGCTGTTCGGGCCACTGTGGCCGCCGCTCGCCCGCAGCGTGGTCCGGCAGCGCCGGGCCGAGTCCGGCTGCCTCCCCATCGTGCGCTGGGTGTCGGTGTCGATCAACCGCATCTGGGGGTCGATGAGCAACCCCTACGACCTCCGGTTCACCACCGCCTTCGCCGACAACAGCTGGTTCGCCGGCTTCGACCAGGCCGCGACGCTGGCGGCGATCGACTGCCCGACCGTCTTCATGAAGGCGACGACGCGCTACGACCGCAAGGGAATCCTCCTTGCCGCCCTGAGCGACGAGGACCTGCATCGCGTCGAGGGCCTGCTGCGGGACAACCGGACGATCCGCGTCCGCGGCCCCCATGACATCCACTTCGCACGCACCAGGGCCTACGTGCGCGCGCTCGCGGAGCTCGCGAACTAGGAAGCGTCGATCGCCGGACGACCCGTTCAGTCGTCCGGCAGCTGGTGCTGCGGCAGGACGGCCTCGCGGGTCAGCGCCAGGGCGGACTCCACGTCGTTGAAACGCAGCTGGGCGACCCGGACGAACAGGAAGTCGACCACGGCGAGCTGGGTCATCCGGCTGGCCAGGGCGGCCGCCCGCAGTTGCGCCTCGCGGGCGACGGTGAGCAGCACGTAGTCGGCAGCCTTGCCGATCGGGGACTCCGGGGCGTTGGTGACGGCGACGCCGAGCGCGCCGCGGCGCTGGGCCAGGGTGAGCGCGCGGTGCACCTCGACGGTGCGTCCGCCGAACGAGAAGGCGATCGCCACCGTGCGCGGGGTCGCCAGCGCGCCGTGGGTCAGCTGGATGTGGGTGTCGGGCGAGTACTGGCAGACCAGCCCGATCCGCTGCAGCTTCTGGCACAGGTCTCCCGCCGCCAGCCCGCTGGCGCCGACCCCGAAGGTGTGGCACGGCCGGCCCTCGGCGATGGCGCGGGCGACGCCGTCCAGCGCGTCGAGGTCGATCAACCGCGCGGTCTGCTCGATCGAGCGCGCCTCGTGGAAGGCCAGCTTGGTGACCACATCGGCCAATCCGTCGGAATCGTTGATCTCGCCTTCGGCGATATTGGACTGCTCCAGCTCGACCTGCCGGCGGGACAGCTCCTGCGCCAGCGCGATGCGCAGCTCGGGGAAGCCGCCGAAGCCCGCCGCACGGGCGAACCGGACGACGCTGGCCTGCGAGGTGCCCGCCGTCGCCGCCACCGTCGCGACGGTGGCGTCGAGCATGCTCTCCGGATCGCCGATCACCGCGCTCGCCACCTTGGCCTCGGCCGGACGGAGGCTCGTCGCAACGGTGCGGATGTGGTCGATCACGCCGTCCATGCAGCCACCCCTTCGTTGCTCTCCCGGTCAGTGTCGCATAGTTCCCACGACGGTTTAGGTAATGACGCTTCACGACTAGAGAAGTATGTGGCATGATGTTTCACAAACACCTGGATCGGAAGGACCCACATGCACATCGGCGCCACCACTGAGAGCCGGAATCCCCGCACCCTCAACCTCGATGAACTCAGCATCGACGAACTGCTCGCGACCATGAACGCCGAGGACGCCCGGGTGCCGGCCGCGGTCGCGGACGCGCTGCCCGCCATCGGACGCGCGGTGCGGGCGGCGGCCGACGCGCTGCGCGCCGGCGGCCGGCTGATCTACTTCGGCGCCGGCACCAGCGGACGCCTCGGCGTCCTCGATGCCGCCGAGTGCCCGCCCACCTTCAGCGCCGGCCCGGACCAGATCATCGGGCTGCTGGCGGGCGGTCACGACGCGATGTTCCGGGCCGCCGAGGGAGCCGAGGACTCCGCCGAGCTCGGCGTCGCCGACCTGACCGGGGTCGGGCTCACCGCCGCCGACGTGGTGGTCGGGATCGCGGCGTCCGGGCGCACCCCGTACGTCATCGGCGGACTCGATCACGCCCGCGGTGTCGGCGCCGTGACCGTGTCGATCGCCTGCAACCCCGGCGCCCCGGTCAGCGCCCACGCCGACATCGCCATCGAGGTCGACAACGGCCCCGAGGTGCTCACCGGATCGACCCGGTTGAAGGCCGGCACCAGCCAGAAGCTGATCCTCAACATGATCTCGACGGCCACCATGGTCCGGCTCGGCAAGACCTACGGCAACCTGATGGTCGACGTCGCCCCCACCAACCTGAAGCTGATCGACCGCGCCGTCCGGATCGTTCGCGAGGCGACCGGCTGTGACGAGGCGGACGCCCGCCGCGCCCTGGCCGACTCCGGCAACCACGCCAAGACCGCGATCGTGATGCTGCTCTGCGACATCGACGCCGCCGAGGCACGCCGCCGCCTGGACGCCGCCGACGGCTTCGTCCGTGCCGCCCTGGCCCAGTCCTGAACCCACCTTCGAAACAACCGGCTTCGTCACATCGACAAGGAGAAACAGCACATGAACTACAACGACCTCGGGCAGCAGATCCTGGGGCTGGTCGGCGGAGGGGGCAACATCGACTCCTTCACCAACTGCATGACCCGACTGCGGCTCAACCTCGTGGACAGCTCACGGGCCGACGTCGCCGCGATCAAGGCGCTCGACGGCGTCCTGGGCGTCGTCGAGGGGCAGCAGCTCCAGGTGGTCGTCGGCCCCGGGCACGCCCAGCGGCTCCGCGACGCCTTCGCCGACGAGCTGGGTCGCGAACCCGCGCCCGAACTGGACGTCGCATCGGCCGCGGCCGAGGACCTGGCCCGGGTTGCGCAGCAGACCAAGGAGAAGGTCAAGGCCAAGCAGAGCACCTCGGTGCACGCCGGCTTCCGGCACATCGGCAACATCTTCATCCCGATCATCCCCGGCTTCATCGCCTGCGGAATCATCGCCTCGATCGCCAACATCTGGAAAGTGGCCAACCCGAGCATCACCGCGAACCCATGGTTCCTCGCCTTCGCGGCGGTCGGTTCGGTGCTGGTCGGCGGCCTGCAGTTCATCGTCGGCCACAACACGGCCAAGGAGTTCGGCGGCACCCCGGTGCTCGGCTTCATCGCCGGCGGCATTCCCTACATGCCGGCGCTGGCGGGCATCGCGGCCACGGCCAACGCACCGGCCCAGCCGCTGGTGCTCCCGCTGTTCGGCCAGCTCAGCCCCGCCCTGGGCGGCGTGATCGGGGCGATGGCCACCGCCTGGCTGTTCACCGTGATCGAGAAGCAGCTGCGCAAGGTCGTCCCGGCCGCGCTGGAGCTGTTCATCATCCCGGCGGTCACCGTGATCATCGGCGCCGCCGCCAGCATCCTCGTCCTGATGCCGATCTCGGCGCTGCTGATGAAGGGCCTGACCTGGCTGCTGGTCGACTTCGGGCTGAACCAGGGCGGCGTGATCGGCGGCTTCCTGATGGCCAGCCTGTTCCTACCGATGGTGATGCTCGGCATCCACCAGGACCTCACCCCGCTGCACGCGCAGCTGATCGCCGACCACGGCTTCACCCAGCTGCTGCCGATCCTGGCGATGGCCGGCGCCGGCCAGGACGGCATGGCGATCGCGGTCTGGCTGAAGACCAAGAACGCCAAGCTGCGCAAGATCATCGAGGGTGCGTTGCCGCTGGGCCTGCTGGGCATCGGCGAACCGCTGATCTACGGTGTCTCGCTGCCGCTGTTCTACCCGTTCATCACCGCCTGCCTCGGAGCCGGCTTCGGCGGAGCCTTCGTCTCCTTCGGCATGCAGGTGAGCGGCCCGTTCGGCGCCCAGGCGCTCGGCCTGTCGGGCTTCATGATGACCGGCGTGATCACCCCGGGCATGTGGGGCTGGTACGTGGGCGGCATCCTGGTCGGTGCTCTCGCCGGCTTCCTGCTGACCTACTTCTGGGGGTTCAAGACCTCGATGGAGTCCCGTCTCGACTGAGCGTCCAACCGCTCATCCGGGTGGTGTCCCGGCGGCTGGCTCGCCGGGACACCACCCACGACACCGTTCGACGAGTTAGGAAGCCTAATGCTGTTCTCGCTGTATCCGACCGACGACCCGGACGTCCGCGCCGCGGTCGTGGCCGCCGCCCGCCACTCCGGCGCGCCGGTCTTCACCTCGCTGCACATCCCCGAGAGCCGGGCCCTGCGCGATTTCGGCGCGTACCTGCGCGACCTGCACGTCACCCACGGCCTCACCTTCTGCGCCGACGTCTCGCCCGGCACCCTGGACCTGCTCGACATCGAACTCGCGGACGCCGGACTGCTGCGTGACTGGGGTGTGACCATGGTCCGCATCGACTACGGCTTCACCGCCGAGCAGACCGCCCGGATCGCCGAGGCCGGCGGTTACCGGATCGCGGTCAACGCCAGCACCGTCACCGCCGGCGACCTGGACCGGCTCGACGGCCTGGACGTCGTCGGCTGGCACAACTTCTACCCACGTCCGGAGACCGGCCTCAGCGCGGACTTCTTCGCGGCCCAGAACGCGCTGCTGCGCAGGCGCGGCCTGGACGTCTACTGCTTCATCCCGGGCGAGCGGACCTTCCGGGCCCCGCTGGGGCTCGGGCTGCCCACCCTGGAGAGCCACCGGCACGTCAACGCGTACCTCAACCACGCCCGGGTGCTGGCCGCCTGCCCGGAGGCAAGGGTGGTCTGTGCCGAGGGCACGCTGCTCGACGAGCACCTGGCCTGGATCGAGC
>CALMIQ010000109.1 GCA_937863965.1 uncultured Micropruina sp. | reverse complement strand
TGTGGTGTGGCGACGGCCGTGCCCGCCTCGATCGCGTCGAGCACCTCGACCAGCAGCCGGGCGCCACGGTCGGCGAGCCGGGCGAGCACCTGCCCCGAGGTCTCGGTGTCGCCCAGCGGGGACGGTTCCCGCAGGTAGACGTCGCCGGCGTCCAGCGCGGGCACCAGGTCGAAGATCGAGATGCCGGTTTCGGCGTCGCCGGCGAGGATGCCGCGCTGCACCGGGGCCGCGCCGCGCCAGGCCGGCAGCAGCGAGAAGTGCACGTTCACCCAGCCGTGTTGCGGGATCGTCAGCACATCGCCGGGGATGAGCGCCCCGTAGGCGACGACCGGGCAGCAGTCGGGCGACAGTTCGCGTAGCCGGGCGGCGAACCCCGGCTCGCGGGGGCTGACCGGCTTCAGCGTCTCGATGCCCCGCTCGTCCGCCCAGGCCGCAACCGGGCTCGGCACCAGGCGTTTGCTGCGGCCTCGGGCGGCGTCCGGGCGGGTGACCACGCCGAGGAGTTCGTGCCGCGAGGTGGCCAACGCCTCCAGGGTGGGCAGGGCAACCTCCGGGGTACCGGCGAACACGAGACGCACCGCGTCAGCCTAGTGGGCAGGGATGGAGGCGGGCACGACCGGCCGTCATCCAGGGAACCCTGGTCCCGTCATCCCGGGAACCGTCGCCCCGTCATCCCGGACTTGATCCGGGATCCCCCGCTCCGCCACCTCGGCCTCGCTCGAGGATCCCGGCGTACGCCGGCGCACGATCAGCAGCCATCCCAGCACGACCAGGACTCCGGCGCCGGTGACCAGTCCGACGGCCGTGCCGACGGTGGGATACAGGGTCGGCACCGCGCCGACCGGCAGCGCCACCTGCTGCTCGCCCGGCGGCCGTCCGGTGGCATCGAACGAGTCCACCCGGCTGTGCAGGCGTCCGAAAGCATCGGTCGCCAGGCTGACGCCCGAGCCGGTCTGGCGGACCACCGCCATGCCGTTCTCGATTGCCCGGACGATGCTCATCTCGGCGTGGATCCGCCTGACCTCGAACCAGTCGTTCGCCGGGATCACCATCAGGTCGACGTTCTGCGCCCCGGCCTGGCGGATCACCTCGGGGAAGTCGGCGTCCCAGCAGATCACCGCGCTCAGCCGCCCGAACGGCGTGTCGACGACCGCCAGGCGTCCGTCGCCGCGCAGGGAGCCCTCGAAGGCGTTGCCGCCGTACTTGACGTGCGAGAGCACGACGCCGCCCCGCGGGTCGAGCACCTCGACCCGGTTCGCGGCGGGTCGCGTGTCGACGGTCAGGGTGGGCAAGACGATCCAGGCGTCGTGGCGGCGGGCGACCTCGGCCAGGCCGGAACGGAGGGAGGCGACGTCGGCCTCGGTGCCGAAACCGGCCGCCTCGGGGAAGACGATCAGCTCGGCGCCCGTGGCCGCCAGGCGCTCGGCCTCGGCCACCAGGTGGCGCCGCGTGGACGCCACGACCCCGGCGAACTCGGCCGAGCCGGCGTCCAGTGCCAGCGCGTCGGCGATCGCACCGTTCGGCAGCGACACGCCCGCGACCTGCACCACGCGCTCCGGGGCGGGACCCAGCACCGGCCGGATCAGGCCGCCGACCACCACCAAACCGACCAGGGCGACCGCGCCCCACGCCGGGGCCGGGACGGCACCCCGACGCTCCCAGACGAGCGCGGCGAGGCTCGCGCTCCACCCCACCACGAACACCACCAGCGGCAGGCCACCGAGGGCGGCGAGCTGAATCACCGGCGTCCCCACCTGGGTGTACGCCTGCGACCCGAACGTCCCGATGTCGGTGCTGGCGGTGGTCAGCGTGTCCACCGCGGTCCAGGCCACCGGGAAGACCAGCGACGCCGACGTCGTCGCCCCCACCCGGCGATGCACCCACCGGTCGAGCACGAACACCAGCATGCCGATCAGCGCACCCGTCACCGGAATGACGGCCGTCGGCAGCGGAGCGGTGACGACGGCCGGGACGACGCCGTTCCAGGCGACGGCTCCGACGACACCGACGAGCGCCGACAGCAGGAAGAAGTCGAGCACCGGGCGGGTGGTGGCCCGGTAGTAGTGCAGCGTGAGCACCGCCCCCACCCAGGCCGCCACGGGTAGGTTCCACTGGCCGCCGGTGAACGTCGCCGCGGCGGCGATCCCGGACAACAGCACGATGCGGGTGACGGGTTTCATGGCTTCCTCCTCGGTTGGGGTCGACCCCGACGCTACGAAGCCCGCGGCCTGCCGGCATCGGCCGGTGGGGTGTCCGTTCGGGGGCCCGTTCGGCCAATGCCGCGTCGCGTGGCAGGTCCTACGATCGGGGCATCGGCAACCCTGACTGACTGAGGAGGGAGCATGGCGGACGGCCGGAGTTCGGCGACCGCGGGGCATCGCTGGAGCCACCTGCGGCGCACTCTTGCGGAGCCGTTGGTGATCTACCTGTTCGTCACGGCGGTGCTGACCATGCTCACCTGGCAGGCCGTGGCCGCGCTGCTGCAGGAGGGTCGTCCGGGTGTGGCCGCGACGGTCATCGCGGCGGTCGCCTGCATGGTCGCGGGGTTCTGGTGGAACGGACTCCTCGGGGGACGGCAGCGCTGGTGGCCTGCCTACGTCCTCGTCCAGTCGACGCTCGTCGTGGTGCTGTTCGTCGCCACCCGGATCGTCGTCGGCGTCGACATCTCGGTGGCCGAGTCGGCGCTGCTGTGCCTAGCCGGCGAGGCGCTCGGCACCTGGGGAAACACCAGGCGCGGCTTCACGCTCGCCGGCGCCTACCTGGCGGCGGCCGCCGCCGGCGTCCTGCTGATGACGCCGCCCGTCGCGTGGGCGGCGCCGCTGAACCAGTTCGGTCTCATCGCCGCGACGGTGATCGTGCTGGTCGTGCTCTACAACCGGGCGGACGCCGAGCGACTCCGCGCCGAGGCGCTCGCGGCCGAACTCCGAGCGTCCACCGAACAGGTGGCCACCCTGACCCGGAACGCCGAGCGGCAGCGGATGGCACGCGAGCTGCACGACACCCTGGCACAGGGACTGATCGGGATCACGCTGCAGCTCGAGGCCGCCCGCGGTCACCTGGAGCGCGACAACGCCGCACGGGCCCTGGCCATCGTGGATCAGGCGCTGACGAGCGCGCGCGGCACGTTGGCCTCCTCGCGCCGGGCGATCGACGACCTGCGGCGCAATCCCGATGACCTCGCCTCCGAGATCGGGGCACGGGCGGCACGGTTCACCCGGGAGACGGGGGTCCGCACGGCGGTGGAGATCAGTGGCGAGGTCGCGCTGTCCCCCCAGACGCGTGAGCACCTGTTGCGCGTGCTCGACGAGGCGCTCGCCAACGTCGCGCGGCACGCGACGGCGGGGCAGGTGGCCGTCCGGTTCTCCGACGGCGACGCCGGCCTCGACCTGCAGGTCACCGACGACGGTCGCGGCTTCGACCCGGACGCGGTGGGCGACGGTCACTATGGGCTGGTCGGCATGCGCGAGCGCGCGAACCTGCTGGGCGGGAGCCTCCTGGTCGACTCCCATCCCGGGCGGACATCCGTCCGGCTGGAGGTGCCGCGATGATCCGGGTGTTGCTCGTCGACGACCACGAGGTCGTCCGGCAGGGCCTGCGGCTGCTGCTGGAGACCAGCGACGACATCGACGTCGTCGGTGAGGCGTCGGA
>CALMIQ010000108.1 GCA_937863965.1 uncultured Micropruina sp. | reverse complement strand
GGGAGTGTGAATCTCGCCGGGGCGGTGGGGTGACGCGGCCCGTCCGATTACCTGGGCGATGTGACTCATCGTCCGTGGACTCATGGTCATCATAGCGACAACGTGACGCTATGCCTCCGCCCGCGCACCGTGTCGCCTTCGGGACGCGACTGCGCGCGCTGCGCACGGATCATGGTTGGTCGCAGGAGGAACTCGCCCATCGCGCGGGCCTCGATCGGACCTATGTCAGTGGTGTGGAGCGAGGGGTTCGCAACCCGACCCTCGACGTGATCACGAAGTTCGCCATCACCCTCGAAGTGGAGATCGCCGATCTCTTCACCGGCGCCGGGCGCGAGTAGCGGTTGCTGGCCGACGCCCCATCGGTTCGACCTGGTGTGACCCGATGCCGGACCGGTTCGACGTGGTGACCCGATGGCGGCTCGGCGTCCCACCCTTCGGGGGATGATTCGCCTGGTCGTGCGGACGCCGGCATCCACGGAGAAACGCCCGTCCTCGACGTCCGACCCTTCGAACGTGCCCGGTCCCGGCTGTCCGACCACCCCGACGCGGAACGCGAGAACTTGGCCCAGCCGACCGGTTCTCGTCACCTTCCGTTCACCTTGGTCGGACCGTCCGTTCACCCGGACGCCCGAGGCTTCGAGCGTGACACTCGAGTTACTGTTGCTGATCCTGGTGATCGGCACCGCCATTGCGTTCGACTTCACCAATGGCTTTCATGACACCGGCAACGCCATGGCGACGTCCATCGCCACCGGCGCGCTCAAGCCGAAGACGGCCGTGACGCTGTCCGCCGTGCTCAACCTGGTCGGGGCCTTCCTGTCGGTCGAGGTCGCGCTGACCGTCACCAACGCGGTGATCCGGATCCAGGACTCCAGCGGCGCACCCCGCCCGGAGTTCCTGGCCAACAACGGCCGCGAACTGTTGATGATCGTCTTCTGCGGACTCATCGGCGGCATCCTGTGGAACCTGCTCACCTGGCTGCTCGGGCTCCCGTCGAGTTCTTCGCACGCCCTGTTCGGCGGTCTGGTCGGCTCGACGCTGGCCGCGCTCGGCATCGGCGGCGTGAACTGGATGGGCGACGGCAGCAAGCTCGACGGCGTGGTCGGCAAGGTCATCCTGCCCGCCTTCGCCTCGCCGGTGGTCGCCGCGCTGGTCGCCACCATCGGCACCTGGCTGGTCTACCGGATCACCACCGGGGTGGCCAGCCGCTACGCCGAGGGCGGCTTCCGCTGGGGCCAGATCGGGACGGCGTCCCTGGTCTCGCTGGCGCACGGCACCAACGACGCCCAGAAGACGATGGGCGTGATCACCCTGGCGCTGATCGCCTACGGCACCTGGACCGACACCACCAACGTGCCCACCTGGGTGAAGATCGCCTGCGCCGTCGCGATCGCGGCCGGCACCTACACCGGCGGCTGGCGGATCATCCGCACCCTCGGCAAGGGCCTGGTCGAGATCTCCTCCCCGCAGGGCATGGCCGCCGAGGCCTCCTCGGCCGCGGTCATCCTGACCTCCAGCCACCTCGGCTTCGCGCTGTCGACCACCCACGTCGCCACCGGTTCCATCCTCGGTTCCGGGCTCGGACGCCGCGGCGCGGAGGTCCGCTGGGGCGTCGCGGGACGCATGGTGCTGGCCTGGTTCATCACCCTGCCCGCGGCCGGCCTGGTCGGTGCCGCCTGCTTCTTCGTCGGCAACGGCATCGGTGGCTACCCGGGCGTCATCCTGCTCTTCGGCGTCCTGATCGCGCTGACCATCTGGATGATCCTGCACTCGCGCAAGACCGCCGTCCACGCCGGCAACGTCAACGAGGACTGGGACGCCAACGCGACCCCGGCCGCCTCCGTCCCGGTCGCAGCCAAGGCCTGAAAGGAGCCCACCGATGTTCCAACTCTTCGGCAACGCAGTCGGCCAGGTCGCCCTGGTCTCCGTCCTGGTCGGGGCCGGCCTGCCCGCTCTGTTCGCCGTCGGCATCCGCGCCCTCGCGATAGGTGCCGGCGGTTCGGCCGAGGTCGACAACGCGCCCGGGCGTCCCGCCATGAAGCTGGTCGCCTACGTCTGCTTCGCGCTGGTCCTCGCCGTGATCGCCGTCGGCATCACGATCATCGTGTCGTCGGGGTTCGGCTATCAAGTATCCTTCGAGCACGTTTTTCCGACCTTCGTGAAGAAGCACTGAGCGCCATGGCTGACCGGACCACCCCCGTCGAGAAGATCCTCGATTGGCTGCGCGCCGGCTACCCCGAGGGCGTTCCGCCGCACGACTACATCGCGCTGTTCGGCATCCTGCACCGGTCTCTCACCGAGGCCGAGGTGGCGCAGATCGCCGACCGTCTCCAGCACGACGGCGACACCAGCGCCGAGGCCATCCGGAACCTGATCCGGGCCCGCGCGCTGGAGGAGCCGTCGGAGGCGGACGTCCGGCGCGTCGCGAGCCGACTCGCAGGCGCCGGGTGGCCGCTGGCCGCGGCCGGTGCTTCGAGCGGGGTCGGCCGAGGTTGAGGAAACGGACGTGCTCTCGCGGATCGAACGAATCGTCGGCTGGCTCAAGGGGGGCTATCCCTATGGCATCCCCGAGGCCGACTATGTCCCCCTGCTCGCCATCCTGCGCCGGCGGCTGACCCAGGAGGAGATCGACGAACTGGCCGACCGGATCATCCGTGACGGCCTGATTCCCGCGGCCCGGGTGGACGTCGGGGCCGAGTTCCTTCGGGTGACCCACGAACTGCCCAGCGAGGCCGAGATCCGCCGGATCAGCGAGAAGCTGGCGGACGCCGGCATCGACGTGGCCTACGTGGAGCCACCCTGGTTCCGGCCGACCGGCACCGACCCGGTGTGACGGCGCCGCTCCCGGCGGCGAGTCCGGTGGTGTGCGGACGGTGTGGCAAGCTGTCCCGGTGACCGCTCAGACGCGGCCCGCCGACCCGGGCCTGACCGCCGCCGAGGTGGCCGAACGGATCTCCCGGGGGGAACGCAACGACCTGCCGCCGCGGTCGGGCCGGACCACCGGCGAGATCGTCCGCGCCAACGTCTTCACCCGGATCAACGGCATCCTGGCCGTGCTGCTGGCCTTCGTGCTGGCCACCGGATCGTGGATCAACGGGGCGTTCGGGCTGTTGATCATCGCCAACTCGGCGATCGGCATCATCCAGGAACTGCGCGCCAAGAAGACCCTGGACAGCCTCGCGGTCGTCGGCGAGGCCCGGCCCCGGATCCGCCGCGAGGGCGTCAGTCGGGAGTACGCCCGGGAGGAGATCGTGCTGGACGACCTGATCGAGGTCGGTCCGGGCGATCAGGTGGTCGTCGACGGGGTGGTCGTCGAGGACGACTACCTGGAGGTCGACGAGTCGCTGCTCACCGGCGAGTCGGACCCGGAACCGAAGGATCCCGGCGATCCGGTGCTGTCCGGCAGTTTCGTGGTCGCCGGCACCGGAACCTACCGGGCCACCAAGGTCGGCAGCGCCTCTTATGCCGCCCAGCTCACCGCCGAGGCGGCGAAGTTCACCCTGGTGCGCTCCGAGCTCACCCAGGGCATCAACCAGATCCTCAAGGTGATCACCTGGGTGCTGATCCCGGTCGGGGTGGCCACCATCTGGGTGCAGCTGATGCAGGCCGGCAACGACTGGCGGCGCGCCGTCCTGGCGATGGCCGGGGCGTTGGTGCCGATGGTGCCCGAGGGGCTCATCCTGCTCACCGCGGTCGCGTTCGCGCTGGGCGTCGTCCGGCTGGGCCAGCGCAACTGCCTGGTGCAGGAGTTGCCGGCGATCGAGGGCCTGGCCCGGGTCGACGTCGTCTGTGCGGACAAGACCGGCACGCTCACCGAGAACGGCATGACCTACGGCGAGTTGCGGCTCGCCGACGGCGTCGGCGTGGTCGAGGTCGAGGAGGGGTTGCGGCAGCTGCTGGCCTCCGACGCCCGGCCGAACGCGTCCATGCAGGCGATCGGGGAGGCGTTCGGCCCGGCCGGGGATCGCTGGCCCGTGCTCGCCAAGGCGCCGTTCACCTCGGCCAAGAAGTGGTCGGGTGCGACCTTCGTCACTCCCGACGGGGACGCCGTGAGCTGGGTGATCGGGGCGCCGGACGTGCTGGCCGCGCCCGGCTCGGCGGCGGCGTCCGAGGCCGAGGAGATCGCGGCCGGCGGGTTGCGGGTGCTGCTGGCCGGCACCGCCGAACTGCCCGTCGACGACCCGGACGCGCCGGGTACCGTGACCGCGAAGGCACTGGTGGTGCTCAACCAGCGGATCCGCCCGGACGCCGCCGACACCCTCGCCTACTTCGCCGAACAGGACGTCGCGCTCAAGGTGATCTCGGGCGACAACGCAGCCTCGGTCGGCGCGGTCACCCGGTCGCTGGGCGTGGTCTCCGGCTACGCGGTGGACGCCCGGACGCTGCCCGCCGACCCGCAGGCGTTCGCCGAGTCCGTGGAGCACGCCGACGTGTTCGGCCGGGTCACCCCGCACCAGAAGCGGGCCATGGTGGCGGCGTTGCAGTCGAACGGGCACACGGTGGCGATGACCGGGGACGGCGTCAACGACGTCCTGGCGCTGAAGGACGCCGACCTCGGCGTCGCGATGGGGTCGGGTTCGTCGGCGACCCGCGCGGTGGCCAAGATCGTGCTGCTGGACGACCGGTTCGCCACCCTGCCGCACGTGGTGGCCGAGGGGCGCCGGGTGATCGGCAACATCGAGCGGGTCGCGAACCTGTTCCTGACCAAGACGATCTACTCGGCGCTGCTGGCGCTGTTCGTGGTGTTGTGGCGGGTGCCGTTCCCGTACATGCCGATCCACATCACCATCACCGGCTGGTTCACCATCGGCATTCCGGCCTTCCTGCTGTCGCTGGCGCCGAACAACGAGCGGGCCCGGCCGGGATTCGTCGAGCGCGTGCTGCGGCTGGGGGTGCCCGCCGGTGTCATCGTGGCGCTGGCCACCTTCGTCACCTACCTGCTGGTGCTGCCGCCGCCGGGCGCGGGTGAGGTGGCGATGCGGCAGGCGACCACGGCCACCCTGGCCTGCATGATCGTGGCCGCCACCTGGGTGCTGGCCGTGGTGGCGCGTCCGTACCAGTGGTGGAAGGTGGGGCTGGTGGTGACCTCCGGCCTGGCCTACCTGTTGATCTTCAGCTGGCCCTTCGCCCAGCGGCTGTTCCTGTTGGACGTCGGCAACGGCCCGGCGATGTCGGTCGGCCTGCTCGCCGGCGTGATCGGCGCGGCGCTGATCGAGGTCGTCTGGTGGGTCCGCGGAACCGTGTTCAACGAACCCCGGGTGTTCTGGACGCCCCGCGCCGAGGACGCCTGAGCGCTGGGTGGCGCGGAGCCTCAGACCCGGGCGGCGATGGCGTCGCCGACCTCGGTGGTGGAGCGCTTGGCGGCACCGCGCTCGGCGACGTCGGCGTCCACCGCGGCGTCGATCCTCGCGGCGTCGTCGCGGCGTCCGAGATGGTCGAGCAGCAGGGCCATGGACGAGATGGTGGCGGTCGGGTCGGCGATGCCCTGGCCGGCGATGTCCGGGGCCGAGCCGTGCACCGGCTCGAACATGGACGGGAACGCGCCCGACGGGTTGATGTT
>CALMIQ010000107.1 GCA_937863965.1 uncultured Micropruina sp. | reverse complement strand
CCCGCTCGTTCCATTCGACGGACGCCTGCGCGGCGATCAGCGACGGCGCCGCGATCCAGCCCAGCCCGAATCCGGTCACGAACGACACCGCGGCGACCGTCCACGGGTTGGGCCACGGGCCGCTCACCGCCAGGCCGGCGGAGCCGGCGACCGCGATCAGGCAGCCCCACAGGATGGTCGTCCGGTAGCCGTGGGCGAGGTACATCCGGCCGGCCAGGGACGCCGACAGGGGCCAGCCGAGGGTGAGCGCGGCCACCGCGACACCCGACACCAGCGGCACTACGCCGAGGGCGTTCTCCAGATAGGTGGGCACGAAGCTGGTGATCCCGATCAGCAGGGCGCCGACCCCCAGGGACAGGGCGGTGGTGGTCAGGATCAGCCCGCGGGTCAGCAGCCGCAGATCGAGCACCGGTTCCGGCGCCCGGCGCTCCACGAACCCGAAGGCGACCAGCGCCGCAACGCCGATGCCGAAGCTGGCCAGGCTGGGCAGCGACAGCCAGGCCCACGCATTCCCGCCCTCCAGCAGCGCCAGGATGAGCGCGGTCAGTCCGAGGGTGAGCAGCCCGGCGCCGGCGTAGTCGATGCGGCGCTCCCGGCGCTCGACCCGCTCGCGGTAGAAGCGGATCAGGGCCCAGCCGGCCAGCAGACACAGCGGGATGTTGACGCCGAAGATCCAGCGCCATGAGGTGAACTGGGAGAAGATGCCGCCCAGCGCCGGGCCGACCACGGACGCGACCGCCCAGACGCTGGCGATGTAGCCCTGAACGACGGCCCGCTCGGCGACGCTGTAGAGGTCGCCGACGATCGTCATCGCCATCGGCGCGGCCGCCCCGGCGCCCAGGCCCTGAATCACCCGGAAGGCGATCAGCGCGGTCATGTTCCAGGCCACCGCGGCCAGCACCGAGCCGAGCAGGAACAGCCCGACGCCGGTGAGGATGATCGGCTTGCGTCCGATGGTGTCGGCGAGCTTGGAGTAGATCGGCACCGAGACCGCCTGGGCCAGCAGGTACACCGAGAACAGCCACGGGAACTGTTCGAACTCGCCCAGCTCCTTCACCACCGACGGCACGGCGGTGGCCAGGATGGTGGCGTCGATGGCGATCAGGCCGACGGTCAGCATCAGCGCAAGCAGCACCCGTCCCCGGTCTGATCGGAACCCGACCGAGACGGTCCGGCGCCCCTCGTCCATGCCCGCATCGCTCACCCCTGTTCCAGCCCCGATGAGCCGCCCGATATTCCCGCCGGCCCCGACTCGCCGCATCGGCCCCCGCATCCGCGCCTGAAACTGACGAGTTGATCGTGGGCAAACGACGAGCATGCCGTGGGCAAATGACGAGTACAGGGTGTGCAAGTGACGAGGATAGGCTGGGCAATCGACGAGTCGCCGCCTAGGATGCCGCCATGACGACCCACGGGATAGTGGACAGGCTGCTTCGTCCTAGGGTCGAGGAAGCACTGAGCGACACGCGCATCGTCGTGCTGCAGGGTGCGCGTCAGGTGGGAAAATCGACGCTCGCCGAGTTGATCGCCCAGGAACGCCGCAGCCTCACCGTGACGCTTGACGATGTGGACGTCCGTCGATTCGCGTCGGACGACCCAGCCGGCTTCGTCGCCCAGTTTCCCGAGGGTCTCCTCGTCATTGATGAGGTCCAGCGGGTCCCCGGACTGATCGTGGCACTCAAGGCGGCTGTCGATCGGGACAAGCGTCCCGGACGGTTCCTCGTCACGGGGTCAGCGAATCTGTTGGACCTCACCGCCACGCACGAATCGTTGGCCGGACGAGCGCAGCCGCTTGCACTGTATTCGCTGAGCCAGGCCGAGTTGGAGAAGCAGCCGGCATCGTTCGTCGACCACGCCTTCCACGGACAGCGCTTCTCCGGTCACGCGAGCGATCTGACCAGGGCCGATTACCTCGAGCGGGCGTGCAGTGGCGGCTATCCCGAAGCGCTCAACAGACCACCGGGACGGCGCCGAGAAGAGTGGTACGCAACCTACGTCACGCAAATCGTGAACCGGGATGCTCTAGACGTCTCGGGGCTGCAGCGACTCGCCGATCTTCCGCGTCTGCTGCGGTTCATCGCTGCGCGCAGCGGAAGCGGCATGGTCTGGAGCGCGCTGGCCAGCGACGCCGGGATCCCACGCACCACGCTCGACCCATATGTCCGGCTGCTGGAAACCCTGTATCTGATTCACGTGCTGCCTGCGTGGACCGCGAATCTCACGTCACGCGATGTGAAGCAGCCAAAGGTCTTTCTGCTCGATACCGGCCTCGCCGCCAGCCTGCTCGGGGTGACCACCGACGGCCTCGGGCCTACCGTCCCGAACAGTCCGGCCGGGGGGCTTCTCGAGGGTCTCGTGGTGGGTGAACTTCGCCGGCAACTCGGCTGGAGTTCCCAGCGGGCCAGCCTCTTCCACTACCGCGAGCAACGCGGTGCAGAGGTCGACATCGTGATCGAGGCACCCGATGGCAGGGTGGTCGGTATAGAGGTCAAAGCCGCCGCGACGGTCCAGCCCAAAGACCTCGCCGGCTTGGCCATCCTCCGCGACAAGCTGGGGCATCGATTCGTTGGTGGTTATGTGCTGCACACCGGGCCGACCGCCCGCATGGTCGCAGACCGCGTCAGCGCAGTGCCCATCGGTGCGCTGTGGGGTAGGTAGGCCTCGTTCGTCACGGACTCCGTCCGATCCGTCACATCCGTGGCGCCGTCCCCAGCATCAGTTCTGCCCTGCGGGGATGATCACCTCGATCGAGCACGAGACCGCCCACTACAAGGCCCCCAACCGAGAGCCGCAACCCGTATAGCGGCGGCACGAAAGCTAGGGCGCTTCACGCGCGGAGAAACTCGACGCCGCCAACAAGATCTCGTTGGCACGCTTCAGCTCACGGTTCTCCCGCTCCAACTCCTTGATCCGCTTCGCATCATCACTGGTCGTCCCGGGAGGCTTCCCCGCATTGGTCTCGGCGGCCGAGAACGAACAGCATGCGCGGAGAGGCCGGCCCATCACGCCCCAACAACCGGAGGGCTCACCACATACCGTCTATCTCGGCGGGGTTCTTCAGGAGCGGGCGGACGCCTAAAGGGCCGGCCGCATGATGCGGACCGGCCCTCCGGGTGTGCGCTTCTAGGCCGCGGCGGGACTCAGAAGTCCATGCCGCCCATGCCGCCGTCGCCGCCGGCCGGCATGGCCGGGGCCTTCTCCGGCTTGTCGGCGATGACGGCCTCGGTGGTGAGGAACAGGGCCGCGATCGAGGCCGCGTTCTGCAGCGCCGAACGGGTCACCTTGGCCGGGTCGATGATGCCCGCGGCGAGCATGTCGACGTACTCGCCGGTGGACGCGTCCAGGCCCTGGCCGGCCGGCAGATTGCCGACCTTCTCGACCACGACGCCACCCTCGAGGCCGGCGTTGCCGGCGATCTGCCGCAGCGGGGCCGAGCACGCGCCGAGCACGATCTGCGCGCCGACGGCCTCGTCACCGACGAGATCGCCGAGCGAGACCTGCTTGGCGGCCTGCAGCAGCGCCACGCCGCCACCGGCGACGATGCCCTCCTCGACGGCCGCCTTCGCGTTGCGGACGGCGTCCTCGATGCGGTGCTTGCGCTCCTTCAGCTCGACCTCGGTGGCCGCGCCGACCTTGATCACCGCGACGCCGCCGGCCAGCTTGGCCAGCCGCTCCTGCAGCTTCTCGCGGTCGTAGTCGGAGTCGCTGTTCTCGATCTCCTTGCGGATCTGGGAGACCCGGCCGGCGATCTGCTCGGCGTCACCGGCACCATCGATGATGGTGGTCTCGTCCTTGGTGACCAGCACCGAACGGGCCCGGCCCAGCAGCTCCAGGGTGACGGCGTCCAGCTTCAGGCCGACCTCCTCGGAGATCACCTGGCCACCGGTCAGGATGGCGATGTCGGTCAGCATGGCCTTGCGGCGGTCGCCGAAGCCGGGAGCCTTGACGGCGACCGACTTGAAGGTGCCGCGGATCTTGTTGACGATCAGGCCGGCCAGGGCCTCACCGTCGACGTCCTCGGCGATCACCAGCAGCGGCTTGCCCGACTGCATGACCTTCTCCAGCACCGGCAGCAGGTCCTTCAGCGAGGACACCTTGCTGTTCACGATCAGCACGTAGGGATCGTCCAGGACGGCCTCCATGCGCTCGGGATCGGTGACGAAGTAGGGGGAGATGTAGCCCTTGTCGAAGCGCATGCCCTCGGTCAGCTCGAGGTCCAGCCCGAAGGTGTTGGACTCCTCGACCGTGATCACGCCCTCCTTGCCGACCTTGTCCATCGCCTCGGCGATGATCTCGCCGACGGAGGTGTCGGCGGCGGAGATGGACGCGGTGGCCGCGATCTGCTCCTTGGTCTCGATGTCGGTGGCCTGCGCGGCCAGCTGCTCGACGATCGCGGCCACGGCCTTCTCGATGCCCTTCTTCAGGCCCATCGGGTTGGCGCCGGCGGTGACGTTGCGCAGACCCTCGCGGACCATGGCCTGGGCCAGGACGGTCGCGGTGGTGGTGCCGTCACCGGCGACGTCGTCGGTCTTCTTGGCGACCTCCTTGACCAGCTCGGCGCCGATCTTCTCGTAGGGGTCCTCCAGCTCGATCTCCTTGGCGATGGAGACGCCGTCGTTGGTGATCGTGGGGGCGCCCCACTTCTTCTCCAGGACGACGTTGCGGCCCTTGGGGCCCAGCGTCACCTTCACCGCGTCGGCGAGGATGTTCATGCCCCGCTCGAGGCCGCGGCGCGCCTCGACGTTGAATTCGATCAGTTTTGCCATGGGTGCAGGCAATCCTTCGCATCGGTGGGGTGCTCGACCCCACGGTTAGTCAGGGTGGTCGGTCAGGGTCGATGCCCGCGACGGACGGCCCGGTTGGCCTCATCGATCTGACCAGGTGGCACTCTCATGGTGAGAGTGCTAACACCATGTTTAGCACTCGACCCTGCCGAGTGCAAACGATCCGGACCCTCGATTCGCCTAGCCTGTGGCCGTGTTCACCCGGATGTCGCGCTGGATCGCCTACCCGCTGGGCTGGTTGTTGCTGATGGTCACGCCGATGCTGATCGACGGCGTCCGTGGCAGCGCCGGCCCGGTCTCGAGCGTCAACCAGTTCACCATCAGAAGTTTCGACGCACAGTACGAGGCGCGCCGCAGCGG